>CAUSWL010000050.1:0-9136 GCA_963535345.1 uncultured Streptococcus sp. | reverse complement strand
TGGCCGTATGGTTCCACTGACAACCAAGCTCAAGACAGGGGATCAGGTTGAAATTATCACCAACCCCAACTCCTTTGGTCCGAGTCGTGACTGGCTCAACATGGTCAAGACCAGCAAGGCGCGCAACAAGATTCGTCAGTTCTTTAAAAATCAAGACAAGGAATTATCCGTTAACAAGGGCCGTGAAATGTTGATGGCCCAGTTCCAAGAAAACGGCTATGTAGCCAATAAGTTCATGGACAAGCGTCACATGGACGAGGTCCTTCAAAAGACCAGCTACAAGACAGAAGAGGCTCTCTACGCAGCCATTGGTTTTGGAGAAATTGGCGCTATTACGGTCTTTAACCGCTTGACCGAAAAGGAACGTCGTGAGGAAGAACGCGCCAAGGCCAAGGCGGAAGCAGAAGAGCTTGTCAAAGGTGGCGAAGTTAAGGTTGAAAATAAAGAAACCCTCAAGGTCAAGCATGAGGGTGGTGTGGTGATTGAAGGTGCCTCAGGACTCCTCGTTCGGATTGCCAAGTGTTGCAATCCAGTGCCGGGTGATGATATTGTTGGCTATATCACCAAGGGCCGTGGAGTGGCTATTCACCGTGTGGACTGTATGAATCTCCGTGCCCAAGAAAACTATGAGCAACGTCTCCTTGATGTGGAATGGGAAGATCAATTCTCAAGCAAGGAATACACTGCCCACATCGATATCTATGGTCTCAACCGTACAGGGCTTTTGAACGATGTTCTGCAAGTTCTCTCAAACACGACAAAGAATATCTCAACCGTTAATGCTCAACCAACTAAGGATATGAAATTTGCCAATATCCATGTCTCCTTTGGTATTTCCAACCTCTCTACACTGACCACAGTCGTTGATAAGATTAAAAGTGTACCAGAGGTTTACTCCGTCAAACGGACCAACGGCTAATTGTCCTAGCTCTTACTAGAAAGGCTATTATGAAAATCATTATCCAACGGGTTAAAAAAGCCCAAGTGAGTATCGAAGGTCAGGTTCAGGGAAAAATCAATCAGGGTCTCTTATTGCTGGTTGGTGTTGGACCAGAGGACCAAGAGGAAGATTTGGACTATGCTGTGAGAAAGCTTGTCAATATGCGGATTTTTTCAGACGCAGAAGGCAAGATGAACCTGTCTGTCAAAGATATTGAAGGAGAAATCCTTTCTATTTCTCAGTTTACCCTCTTTGCGGATACTAAGAAAGGCAATCGCCCAGCCTTTACAGGTGCCGCCAAGCCGGATAGGGCAGCTGCCTTCTATGAGGCTTTCAACCAAAAGCTAGCTCAGGAAGTGCCTGTTCAGACAGGCATCTTTGGAGCGGATATGCAGGTGGAGCTGGTAAATGATGGGCCAGTTACCATCATTCTTGATACTAAAAATAGATAAGAAAACCAAGCCCAGTTGGCTTGGTTTTTGTTTATAGACACTCCCAGAAGGCGATGTGTTTGTTGTAAAAGTCGGGATAGTTTTCTCTTAGGTGGCTAGCCGTCATATAATATAAAGTAGAATGACAGGAAGTAAAGACTGGAGTAAGAGAGTAGAAATATTGAGGGTCAGTGATGGCTAAAAAGACAAATAATAGAAAATCGCTGATGAGCACTCCTAAATAGTAGAAGCGAATTTTTTTGTTCATCTGAGGATAAATCTCAGAGAACTGTTTTTTGAGTCGATTGACCAAGCGAAATAGCAGTAGTCCTTGAGCAAGGATGAAAATGAAGCAAAAAATCAGGCCTCTCTCCAAAGAAAGTTCGTATCGGGGTCTGAAAGTTACCAACAGTAGCAAATCGCTGACTACAATGGCTGCAAAATGGATTCTAAAGAGCTTTTTCATAGGAAGACCTCCCTCTTTTATCTAGCTTCATTCTACATCAAACGAATGGAACTTACAACTAAAATAATAAAAAATCCCTGAAAGGAATTTCTTTCAAGGATAAGGGCTTAGTTGATTTTTTCGACATAGAGTTGTTTGGCGATATCCATACTAACTTGGAGGTCTTCGTCTTTGTTGACCAGAGTAAAGCTATTGGAAAAGCTATCAAACTGCTTGACTTGGAGTTGGTCACCGATATGAATTGCGTGCTTTTCTAGATACTTGAGTAGTTCAAAGCTATCATGAACGCGAGTCAGGAGATAGGTTCCAGCTTCCTGGACGGCTGCTAGTGGTAGGTTATTGATTTCAACCAAGAGTTCTCCCTCGGCAGGTATGGTTCCACCGTGGGGACAGGTTTGAGGGAAGCCAAGTAGTTTATCCAGTCTCTCTACGAAGAGGTCGGATACAGTGTGCTCAAGGACCTCAGCTTCTTCGTGGATCTGATCGCTAGTATAGTCTAGATGGTGAACTAGAAAGACTTCAATCAACCGGTGTTTACGATAGAGCTCGGAGACTAGTTTGAGCCCAATATCTGTCAATAGATAGCCATTCTCCTTGTCCTTGAGGATGAGATTTTCACTTTTCATGCGTTTGATCATCTCTGTTACGGCAGGTGGAGAGACTTGCATACGGGCAGCAATTTCTTTATTGGTGATTTTCTGCATCTCCGTACCGATTTCATAAATACATTTTAGATAGTCTTCTTTATTTGGCGTCATTCGTTTCCTCTTGTCTTTTCTCTCCATCTAGTATATCAAAAAAAGCTAGATTTCTCTAGCCTTCTGCCCTAATGGCTTTGATTTTAGTCCAGTTCTTTCACTGCAGCAATGGCAGCTTCAAAGTCTGGTTCCGTGTTGATGTTGTCAACGTATTCTACGTAACGGATGACATTGTCAGTATCGAGAACAAAGACGGCACGTGCAAGGAGATGCCATTCGTTGATCAAAAGGGCATAATCGCGTCCGAAAGAATGGTCAAAGTAGTCTGAGAGCATGATGGCATTGTCAAGGCCTTCAGCCCCACACCAGCGTCCTTGGGCAAATGGTAGGTCCATAGAAACAGTAAGAACGACGGTGTTGTCAAGGTTGGCAAGTTCTTGGTTGAATCGACGTGTTTGCGTTGAGCAGACACCAGTATCGATAGAAGGGACAACACTCAAGACTTTTTTCTTTCCATCAAAGTCATCTAGCGTTTTTTTAGAGAGATCGGTTGTCGTAAGAGAAAAGTCAAGTGCCTTGTCTCCGACTTGCAGTTGTTTACCTGTAAAAGTTACAGGATTTCCGAGAAAAGTGGTCATGAAACTACTCCATTCTTTTTTCTTTCATTTTACCGAGAATTATCAGATTTTTCCAATGATTTGACCGGAAAGTGTAAAAAAACGCCAATTCGGTGAGAATGACGTTTTTAATGGATTATTTTGACAAACCTTCAGCAATCTTGTCAAGGTTGTATTTCATCATGTTGTAGTAGCTGTCACCTTCTTTACCTTCTTCAGCGATTGAGTCAGTAAAGATTTGTGCGTAAATTGGGATATTTGTGTCTTGTGAAACAGTCTTCATTGGACGGTCATCGACACTTGATTCAACAAAGAGTGATGGAACTTTTGTTTGGCGAAGTTTTTCAACCAAGGTCTTGATTTGTTCAGGTGTTCCTTCTTCTTCTGTGTTGATTTCCCAGATGTAGGCACTTGGAACTTCGTAAGCTTTAGAGAAGTATTTGAAGCATCCTTCGCTGGTTACAATGAGTTTTTTCTCAGCAGGGATATTGTTAAATTTCTCTTTAGCTTCCTTGTCCAGTTTGTCTAGCTTTTCAGTATAGTCTTTGAGATTTTTTTCGTAGAATTCCTTGTTGCTAGGGTCTTTTGCAATCAACTGTTTAGCGATATTTTTAGCATAAATTATCCCATTTTCAAGGTTGAGCCAAGCGTGTGGGTCTTCTTTGCCTTTCTCGTTTTGACCTTCAAGGTAGATGATATCTACGCCGTCACTAACTGCATAGTAGTCTTTGTTTTCAGTTTTCTTGGCATTTTCGACCAATTTGGTAAACCAAGCATTGCCACCTGTTTCAAGGTTGATACCGTTATAGAAAATGAGGTCAGCCTCAGAAGTTTTCTTTACGTCTTCAGGAAGTGGTTCGTACTCGTGTGGGTCTTGACCAACAGGAACGATACTATGAAGATCAATCTTGTCACCAGCGATATTTTTAGTAATATCAGCAATGATAGAGTTAGTCGCTACAACCTTTAGTTTTTGGTTTGTAGATGCTGTATCTTTTTTCCCACTAGCACAGGCAGCTAATCCAATGATAGAAAGAAAAAGAACGAGCAATGTACCTAATTTTTTCATTAGATTCCTCCAGAAGGGTTTCCCCTTATTTATTGATTTTTTTATTTTTTAGTTTCAAGTATCGTTGCTTTGGAGAGATAAAGAAACTGATTAAGAAGAAGCTGGCAGATGTGAGCACGATGCTGGATCCTGCTGCGAGGTTGAAGCTATAGCCGATAAAGAGTCCCAAAACAGAAGCGGTTGCCCCTAGGGTTGATGAAAGAAAAATCATGCTCTTTAGGCTATTAGCATAAAGGTAAGCCGTCGCAGCTGGGGTGATCAACATGGCCACGATAAGAATCGTTCCAACACTTTGCATGGCAGTGACTGACACAAGGGTCAAGAGCACCATGAGTAGATAGTGATAGAAATTAACAGGCATTCCCATGGCTTTAGCCAAAAGCTCGTCAAAGGATGTAATCAATAGTTGTTTAAAGAAAATCCCGATAATCAAGAGAATCAATGCCCCCACACCAATGGTGATCCACATGTCCGTATCTTGGACAGCGAGGATATTCCCAAAAAGGATATGGAAGAGGTCTGTCGAACTCTTGGCAACACTAATCAAGATGACACCTAAGGCTAAGAAAGATGAAAAGGTAATACCAATGGCAGTGTCACTCTTGATGATAGAGTTCCCCTTGATGTAGGTAATGATGATGGAAGCCATCAAGCCAAAGATGATCGCTCCAATAAAGAAATCAATTCCCAGGATAAAGGAAAGGGCTACGCCGGGCAAAACTGCGTGAGAGATGGCATCCCCCATGAGAGACATTCCACGTAAGATGATAAAACATCCCACGGCTCCAGCAACCACCCCGATGACTATAGCTGTTATCAGGGCATTTTGTAGGAAATGGAAATGTTGCAATCCATCGATAAATTCTACTATCATAGGTCACCTCCATTAAAGAAGAGCTTACTACCATAAGCTTTTTTGAGATTGACTTCGGTAAAGGTTTCTTCAGTTGAACCAATAGCAACCAATTCTCGATTGAGAAGCATAACTTGGTCGAAATAATGAGGGACTTTGCTGAGGTCATGATGGACGATGAGAACTGTTTTACCAGCTTTTTTAAGGTCTCTCAGTGTATTCATGATAATCTCTTCACTGATCGAGTCAATCCCGACAAAAGGCTCATCTAAAAAGATGTAGTCAGCTTCCTGCACTAAGCAGCGGGCAATCAAAACACGTTGGAATTGTCCTCCAGAGAGCTGACTGATTTGGCGATCAGCATAGTCTGAGAGTCCAACGATTTCAAGTGCATCCGCCACTTTTTTCCAGTGGCTGGCCTTTAAAGTGTGGAAGAGCGGGATAGATGGATAGAGTCCCAGTGAGACACATTCCTTGACCTTGATAGGGAAATTGTAGTCGATATGGATTTTTTGCTCGACATAGGCAACTCGATGTAAAGATTTCTTGACTTCTTTGTCATCGAGAAAGGCCTGACCTTCGTGTGGGATAATTCCCAACATACTTTTTAATAAAGTTGATTTTCCAGCACCGTTTGGACCAATAATTCCGGTAATAGTTGGTCCGTGGAGCACTAGTGAAATATCCTTTAGTGCCAACGTTTCTTTGTAGGAGACACTGAGGTTTTCGATACGTATCATACAGTTATTTTCCTCCTGTCTTTTAATATACATTAAAAAAAAAATTAAGTCAAGTTAATTTTTAAAAAATTTAAAATAATAACTGAAAAATGAAGAAAAAAGAGAGACCATTTTTAATTGCATTCCCAAGTGTTTTTTGCTAAGCTAAGAATAAGTGAAAAAATGAAAGCGAGAACAAGATGACACGTTATCAAGATGATTTTTATGATGCAATCAATGGCGAATGGGAAAAAACAGCTGTCATTCCAGCTGATAAATCTCGAACAGGTGGTTTTATTGACCTTGATGAGGAAATAGAAGAGTTGATGCTGGCGACTACGGACAAGTGGTTGGCGGGTGAAGAGGTTCCAGAGGATGCTATCCTCGCAAACTTTGTTAAGTACCATCGTATGGTACGTGATTTTGACAAGAGAGAAGCAGATGGGATCAAGCCCGTTTTGCCAATGCTCAAGGAATACCAAGACTTGGAGAGTTTTGAAGATTTTACCAGCAAACTGGCAGAGTTTGAACTAGCTGGTAAACCAAACTTCCTTCCATTTGGTGTATCACCAGACTTTATGGATGCCAGAACCAATGTTCTCTGGGCAAGTGCTCCAGGGACGATTTTACCAGATACGACTTACTACGCTGAAGACCATCCTCAGCGTGAGGAACTCTTGACTCTTTGGAAGGAAAGTACTACGAATCTTCTCAAAGACTATGATTTTTCAGATGAGGAAATCGCAGACTTACTAGAGAAACGATTGGAATTGGACCGTCGCATTGCAGCTGTGGTGCTTTCTAATGAAGAAAGTTCAGAGTATGCCAAACTCTACCATCCATACGCTTATGAAGATTTCAAGAAATTTGCTCCTGCCCTACCTTTGGATGATTTCTTCCAAGCAGTGATTGGACAGACTCCAGACAAGGTTATCGTAGATGAGGAACGTTTCTGGCAAGCAGCAGATCAATTCTATAGTGAAGAAGCGTGGCCTCTGCTCAAAGCAACCTTGATTTTGGGCGTAGTCAATCTTTCAACCAGCTATCTAACTGACGAGATTCGTGTTTTGTCAGGTGCCTACGGACGTGCCCTTTCAGGTGTTCCAGAAGCACAGGACAAGGTCAAGGCAGCTTATCACTTGGCCCAAGGTCCTTTCAAGCAAGCCCTTGGTCTCTGGTATGCGCATGAAAAATTCTCCCCAGAAGCTAAGGCTGACGTAGAGAAAAAAGTAGCGACTATGATTGACGTTTATAAGGAACGCTTGGCCAAGAACGACTGGCTCACACCTGAAACGCGTGATAAGGCCATTGTCAAACTCAATGTCATCAAGCCTTATATCGGTTATCCAGAGGAATTGCCAGCCCGCTACAAGGACAAAGTAGTAGATGAAACTGCTAGTCTCTTTGATAATGCCCTAGCCTTTGCGCGTGTGGAAATCAAGCACAGCTGGAGCAAGTGGAACCAACCAGTTGACTACAAGGAGTGGGGTATGCCAGCTCATATGGTCAATGCCTACTACAATCCTCAGAAGAACTTGATTGTTTTCCCAGCGGCCATTTTGCAGGCTCCATTCTATGACTTGCATCAGTCGTCTTCTGCCAACTACGGTGGTATTGGTGCTGTTATTGCCCACGAGATTTCTCACGCCTTTGATACAAATGGTGCGTCCTTTGATGAAAATGGTAGTCTCAAGGATTGGTGGACGGAAAGCGACTATGCTGCCTTTAAAGAAAAAACGCAGAAAGTTATCGACCAGTTTGATGGACAAGAATCTTACGGAGCAAGAATCAACGGAAAACTAACTGTATCAGAAAACGTTGCTGACTTGGGCGGGATTGCTGCAGCCCTTGAAGCTGCTAAGAGAGAACCAGACTTCTCAGCTGAAGAATTTTTCCACAACTTTGCTCGTATCTGGCGTATGAAAGGCCGTCCTGAGTTGATGAAACTCATGGCCAGTGTCGATGTGCACGCGCCTGCCAAACTCCGTGTCAATGTGCAAGTACCAAACTTCGATGACTTCTTTACAACATACGATGTCAAAGAAGGCGATGGCATGTGGCGTTCACCAGAGGACCGTGTGATTATTTGGTAAGACAAAAACCAAGGGAATTATCCTTGGTTTTTTGCTTGCTAGAAAAAGGGATTGAAGGTCTTTTCGTGAGCGATAGTTGTAGCTGGACCATGTCCAGGATAGACATCGTAGTTAGGAAGGGTGAAGAGTTGCGTCTGAATGCTATGGAGGAGTTGTTCCGTGCTACCTGTAGGAAGGTCTGTCCGTCCGATGGTTTCTCGGAAAAGAGCATCTCCGGTCAAGACAAGATGGGCATCAGGAAAGACGATAGAAACACCGCCGATAGAGTGCCCTGGGGTTGGTAGAACTGTAAAACGAAATTCCTCAAGCTGGTATTCCTCATGAATGACAAAGGTGTGCTCTGCAGGTTTTGCGACCACATTTGCCATATCATCGTGACGAGGGAGACCAGAGAGATTATCTACAGGTGTATAAAGCCAGCTGGCTTCACTCTCTGCTACATAAACTGGGGGATTTCCAAAAGTCTCACGAACCAAGTCTAGACTCATAATATGGTCGTAGTGGGTGTGTGTCAGGAGAATCGCGCAGACTGGTTTGTTGATTTTTTCAATAGTCTTGTGGATAGCTTCCCAATGGCTACCTGGATCAACCACAATCAGGTGTTGATCCCCTTCTAGATAATAAGTGTTTTCATAGGCAACGGGATTCACGGTTTTATGGATTTTCATACTGGCTCCAATCTCAAAGAATGTACTAAACTAAGTATAGCACAGAAGAGGGAAATAAAGTGAAAAGAAAGTCCCTCTTTTGTGTTCAAGGTTGGTTGATTTATATTAAAAAAAGAAGGAAATTGCTGTGAGAAGACTTGTTATATTTTTAGTTGAATGGTAATAAGAACATAGAACAAATAAGAAATAACTGATAAAAATACAGTTTCTTTTATTGAGAACGCATTTGGATTTTATAGTTATAATTATAAATAAAATATGTTAAAAAAAAATAATATTTGCGAAGTGGATCCAAATATAAATATAATGGTTTGATACATTAAATAGTATTTTATTAAATTTGTTTCAACAAAAATATAAGGTTTACATACTGTAAATAGAAGACTTGTGCTTGTTTTTTGCCAATCAAATGATTTGGATGTTATTAATTTTATTTTAAATAAAATTATAAAAATTGTTGAAAAAGATAGGGGAAAGTGTTAGTATGAATATTCATATTGAATATGAGGATATAATCCTTTTGAAACATCAAAATTTAAAAGCCTTTTTAAGGAGAGAAAGAAATTTTGTTTTTCTATATTT
>CAUSWL010000049.1:0-9193 GCA_963535345.1 uncultured Streptococcus sp. | reverse complement strand
AAACGATATTGATTACGTCGTTGAGGAAAGGAATATCATGCGAAATAAGGACAAAGGCATTCTCATAGTTTTGGAGATAACGCTTGAGCCAGTCAATGTGTTCAGCATCCAAGTAGTTGGTTGGCTCGTCAAGCAGCAAAATATCTGGCTTTTCGAGGAGGAGTTTAGCCAAAAGGACCTTGGTTCTTTGTCCACCTGATAAGGCTGTTACATCTGTATCCATGCCATAGTCCATGACACCGAGAGCACGCGCTACCTCATCAATCTTAGCATCCAAAGTATAGAAATCTCGACTCTCCAAACGGTCTTGGAGCTCTCCTACTTCTTCCATCAGCGCATCAATATCCGCCCCGTCTTCTGCCATTTCCATATAGAGGTCATTGATACGAGCTTCTGCTTTAAATAGCTCATCAAAGGCCGTCCGCAAAACATCACGCACAGTTTGGCCTTCCTTTAGCACAGCATGCTGATCCAGGTAGCCAGCAGTCACATACTTAGACCACTCCACTTTCCCTTCATCTGGTAACATCTTACCAGTCACGATGCTCATAAAGGTTGATTTTCCTTCACCATTGGCACCGACTAGACCTATATGTTCTCCCTTGAGGAGACGGAAGGACACATCTTCAAAAATTGCACGGTCACCAAAACCGTGACTCAAATTTTTAACTTCTAAAATACTCATTCTAATTCCTTATCTTATTTTTATGCAGTCCTTTATAGAGGACCCAAGCCAGATAGCCTCCCAGGGTATTGGTCCACAAATCATCAATCTCAAAGACCCGATTAAAGTCGAATAAAAAATCTAAAAGTAGTTGCGAGCACTCAATTCCTAGACTCAGTAGAAAACTGAGAAGGATGATTTTTTTGGTTTGTCGTAAATTTGGACAGAGATAAATCAGTTGAAAGACCAGAGGGAAGAGCAAGAAGACATTTAAAATGTTCTGCAAAAAGATCCAAATAACTTGTCCCAAACTAGTCACTTCACCCAGATTCCAAAGGGAGTTTAAGGGAGTTAAAAGAAAAACCAGGCGTCCAAAAGTTTGAATACCTGGAGTTTCCACTCCTGTAGGAAGTTGAGGCTGGGGAGTGAAGCAAAAACAGACAATGCAAAGACTGTAAATAGCCACTCCCAATCTTAAGATTAATTCTCTTTTTTTAGTCATTTTATGGATTTACCGCTGCGACTGCCTTCTGGCGGTCACGTTTCATTGTATTGGAGCGTAATTGTCCACAAGCTGCATCAATATCTGTACCATGCTCTTGACGGACAACACAGTTGACCCCTTTTTTCTTGAGGGTATCGTAGAAGGCCATCACGCGCTCTTTAGGACTACGGCTATATTGGTCATGCTCACTAACAGGGTTATAAGGAATCAAGTTTACATAAGACAATTTCTTGATGTTCTTGAGCAACTCCGCCAACTCCAAGGCTTGTTCTACACTATCATTGACTTCATTGAGCATGATATATTCAAAGGTCACACGGCGATTGGTTGTTTCGATATAGTACTCAATAGCTGCAAAGAGCTTTTCAATCGGAAAGGCACGGTTGATCTTCATGATGCTTGAGCGCAATTCATTATTGGGTGCGTGAAGAGACACAGCCAGATTGACCTGTACGCCTTCATTAGCAAAGTCACGAATTTTATGGGCCAAACCTGAGGTTGAAACCGTGATGTGACGAGCACCGATAGCCATCCCCTTGTCATCATTGATGGTACGAACGAAATTCAAGACATTGTTGTAGTTATCAAAGGGCTCACCGATTCCCATGACAACGATATGGCTGACGCGTTCATCCTGACCACGCTCATCAAAGTATTTCTGAACCAGCATGATTTGCGCTACAATTTCACCGTTATTGAGGTCTCGTTGCTTCTTAATCAAACCAGAAGCACAGAAGGTACAACCGATATTACAGCCGACCTGAGTGGTCACACAGACTGACAAACCATAGTGCTGACGCATCAGTACAGTCTCAATTAGCATACCATCAGGCAACTCAAAGAGATATTTGACCGTACCATCAGCAGACTCTTGAACGATACGCTGTTTCAAGGGATTGACTACAAACTGGTCATTGAGCTTAGCAATCAAATCTTTTGAAAGATTGGTCATTTCTTCAAATGACTGCACACGTTTACGGTAAAGCCATTCCCAGATTTGATCAGCACGGAATTTCTTTTCTCCCTGCTCCAATACCCATTCCTGCATGGTTTGACGTGTTAAACTATAAATTGACGGTTTCATTTCTTCTCCTTATTCTCTACTCACTTCTGACGAATGACAAAATGACGTTGTCCCTTGTCCTCTTTCTGAGAATGCTGGTCTTTCTGACGACGTCTATTTTTCTTATCTGCATTCGGTTTTCGTTTTGTTTGAGCCGGTTTCTTTCCTTTTCTAGAAGGTGTTTCTTCTTCCTTCTTACGTATTTTCTTGTCAAATGATGCTCGCTTAGGAGCTTCATTTTCTAAGACAAAATAGGCACAACCATAACTACAATACTCTAAAAGATAGTCTTGTAAACGACTGATTTTTTCAAGTTTCTCTTCTGTTCGATCATCCTTGTAAAAACCTCGTAGGCGAAGCTGTTCGTTGCTCCAATCTCCCACGATATAATCAAACTTGGTTAAGACTTCTGAAAAACGCTGATTAAAAGCCGTCACATCAAAGGCATCCTTGATATTTTCCACCAAGGAAAAAGCTATCCCTTCCGTTTCAACCTTGTCCCCGTGTAAATGGAACTCAGGACCAGGAAACTTGTTATAGTTGTATAATTCAGGTGCAATTTCTTTTCGCATAGATATCCTTTTTCCACGATTACTTAATACTTTATTCTACCATAATTTCTAGCAGTTAGCACGTTTCTCATAAAAATGAAAAAAGTCTGACGATTTTGTCAGACCAAAATAATATAACCTTAAAAAGAGAAGAACAATTCTTCCCTCCAACTATCATTATTTAGCTGCTGCGTACAATTCATCTACTTTGTTCCAGTTGATCACTGAGAAGAAAGCTTTGATGTAGTCAGGACGCACGTTGCGATATTTCACGTAGTAAGCATGTTCCCAAACGTCCAAGCCCAAGATTGGTTTTTTACCTTCTGAGATTGGTGTGTCTTGGTTTGCTGTTGAAGTCACTTCAAGTTTACCTTCTTTGTTGACAACCAACCATGCCCATCCTGAACCAAAACGAGTTGTTGCTGCTGCAGTGAAGGCTGCTTGGAATTCTTCAAATGAACCAAATGTTGCATCGATTGCTGCTGCAAGTTCTGCTGATGGAGCTGTTTTCTCAGGAGTCATCAATTCCCAGAAAAGAGCGTGGTTCAAGTGTCCACCACCATTGTTGATAAGTGCTTGACGGATATCAGCTGGGATAGATTCTACATCAGCAAGCAAGGCTTCAAGATCTTCACCGATTTCAGGGTGTTTTTCAAGAGCTGCATTAGCATTGTTGACATAAGTTTGATGGTGTTTGTCATGGTGCAAGTGCATTGTTTCCGCATCGATGTATGGTTCCAAAGCGTCGTATGCATATGGAAGATCTGGTAAGATAATAGCCATCTGTAATACCTCTTTTTCTTTCTATATGAAAATGATAACGCAATCATCCTCTTTTTTCAAGTTTTTTGCTCAATTTGCTTCTGCCGCGATCTGCAAAAGTGCCTTTTCAAACAGGTAGCCTTTTTCATAGACACCTGTCTTAATCTGGTAGTCTGTTTCAATCAAATAAGAAATCGATCGCTTGAGAAAATCTAAGGAAATCCCTCTCGAATCTCTCAGTGCAAACTTGATTTGATAAGGATTAGGATTGCGCCCCAAGTAAGTTCCCAAACTGCTTACAATCTGCGATTCCGTCTGACCAGATTCTGATAAAATCTTCACTTGGGTAAAGGTACGAAACTGTCCTAACATGACAGCTATGAGCTTGATTTCATCCTCCCCTTGCAAGGTCAAGTCTCTAACCAGGTCACGGGCCTGATCGATCTTTTTGCCCAAGATAAGCTGAGTCAAATCAAAAATATTGTCCTGCAGAGTCTTTGGAATAGCCTCGACAATATCCTTCTCCTCTATCATGCCATCTGACTTATAAGACTGTAAAAAGAGGAGATTTTTCTGGATTTCGCTAAACTGAAAACCAGACTTGATGAGTAGATTTTCAAAAGACTTTTCCGCAAACTGCAAACCTTGTTTTTGGCTCCATTTTTGGAAATATTGGCGGAGTTCTTGTTCCTTGGGTTCAATAGCATCAAAGACAGTCGCATCTCGTTTGAGCAATTTGACCAGCCGTCTCTTACTATCTAGCTTTCCTTCTGCAAATATCAATAACTTGGTTGTTGGCGAAGGGTTATCAAGGTATGCCTCAAACGACTTGAGCTCATCATCCGCTAAAAATCGTTTCTTGGCTGTTGTGATATCGACAAAATGGTCTAATATCACGATTTTCTCATCCGCAAAGAAGGGGAGACTGACCAGCTCCAACTCTAAGTCTTTATAAGCTACTTCTTTCATATCAAAGTAAGCAAAGTTGAGATCAGCTGGATCATAACCAATCTGTTTCAACACTTGACTCTTCATAACTTCAAACTGACCCTGGTCTGTCCCAGTAAATAGATTCAAGCTAGATAGATTTGATAACGTCAACTTCTGACTCTCTTCTATGGCTAGCATCTTCTCTCCTTTCTTCTGATTTTTTATTAAACTTAATCAATATAGCGTAATTTCCCACGGAAATCTTCTAGTCTCTCGTACCCTTTTTCCTCCATAATAGCTTTCAGTTCATTGGTAATGCGTTCAAAAGCACCTACGCCTTCTTTGTGAAGAGTAGTTCCTACTTGCACCATACTCGCACCGCAGAGGATATGTTCAAAGGCATCACGACCCGTAAGAACGCCACCCGTTCCGATGATTTGGATTTGGGGATTTAAACGTTGGTAAAAGGCGTGCACATTCGCTAGAGCAGTCGGTTTGATATACTCTCCACCAATGCCTCCAAAACCGTTTTTAGGGCGAATAACGACAGACTCATCTTCGATATAGAGACCATTCCCGATAGAGTTAACACAGTTAACAAATTTGAGTGGATACTTGTTAAAAATAGCTGCCGCTTGGTCAAAGTGGACAATATCAAAATATGGTGGCAACTTGATTCCAAGAGGTTTGGTAAAGTAGGCAAATACCTCTGACAAGATACGGTCTGTTGTTTCAAAATCATAGGCAATCTGAGGTTTTCCTGGAACGTTTGGACAAGAGAGATTAAGCTCTGTCAGTCCTTTGAATTCACTCTCTTGAACTTTTTTCAAGATGGCATGTGTTTCTTCTGGAGACATGCCAACTAAAGATAGGAAGAAAGTTCGGTTTGGCTCTTTTTCCTGCAAGTCCAAAAGATAGTCCAGATAGTAGTCTAAGCCATTATTTGGTAAGCCCATGGAGTTGATAGAACCAAGTGGAACATCCTGATAACGTGGTTCAGGATTCCCCTGACGAAAGTCCAAGGTCGCTGTCTTTGTGACAAAGGTTCCCGCCGCTGAGTTTTTGACTCCTTCAAGCTCTTCTATCGTCATACAAGCCACACCTGCTGCATTCATCAAGCAATTATCAAACTCAAAGCCAGCTATTTGTGTTTTCGTTGATACCATGATTCTGATCCTCCAGATTCCTTTTATTTCTAATATTATACCATACTTTAAGATTTTCTCTTTGAGAAACTAATTTCTATATAAAACGTTCGGTTTTCTAAATTGAAAGAATTTTTTGAAAATTTCTGTTTTTTCTTTACACTCAAAAAAAATTCTGCTATAATGGCTCATGTAATAAAATATAACAACAAAAAGGAGAACGATATGACATCTGCTAAAGAATATATCCAAAGCGTGTTTGAAACTGTAAAAGCTCGTAACGGGCACGAGGCTGAATTCCTCCAAGCTGTTGAAGAATTTTTCAACACTTTAGAACCTGTATTTGAAAAACACCCTGAGTATATCGAAGAAAATATCTTGGCACGTATTACTGAACCAGAGCGCGTGATTTCTTTCCGTGTTCCTTGGGTTGACCGTGATGGAAAAGTTCAAGTAAACCGCGGCTACCGTGTTCAATTCAACTCAGCTGTTGGACCATACAAAGGCGGACTTCGTTTCCACCCAACTGTAAACCAAGGGATTTTGAAATTCCTCGGATTTGAACAAATCTTTAAAAACGTCTTGACTGGACTTCCTATCGGTGGAGGTAAAGGTGGATCAGACTTCGATCCTAAAGGTAAAACAGATGCTGAAGTGATGCGCTTCTGCCAAAGCTTCATGACTGAATTGCAAAAATACATCGGCCCATCACTTGACGTACCTGCTGGTGATATCGGTGTTGGTGGACGTGAGATTGGTTACCTTTACGGTCAATACAAACGCCTTAACCAATTTGATGCTGGTGTCTTGACTGGTAAACCTCTTGGATTTGGTGGTAGCTTGATTCGTCCAGAAGCAACTGGTTATGGTTTGGTTTACTACACTGAAGAAATGCTCAAAGCTAATGGTAACAGTTTTGCTGGTAAGAAAGTGGTTATTTCAGGTTCTGGTAACGTAGCTCAATACGCTCTTCAAAAAGCGACTGAACTTGGTGCGACTGTTATCTCTGTATCTGACTCAAATGGTTATGTCATCGACGAAAATGGTATTGACTTCGATCTTTTGGTTGATGTTAAAGAAAAACGCCGTGCTCGTTTGACTGAGTATGCAGCTGAGAAAGCAACTGCTACTTACCATGAAGGTTCTGTATGGACTTACGCTGGAAACTACGACATCGCTCTTCCATGTGCGACTCAAAACGAAATCAACGGTGAAGCAGCTAAACGTTTGGTTGCTCAAGGAGTTATCTGTGTATCTGAAGGTGCTAACATGCCAAGTGACCTAGATGCCATCAAAGTCTACAAAGAAAACGGACTACTTTACGGACCTGCTAAAGCTGCCAACGCTGGTGGTGTAGCCGTTTCAGCTCTTGAAATGAGCCAAAACAGCCTTCGCCTCTCATGGACCCGTGAAGAAGTTGATGGACGTCTCAAAGACATCATGACAAACATCTTCAATACAGCTAAAACAACTGCTGAAACATACGGTCTTGGTACTGACTACCTTGCAGGAGCAAATATCGCTGCCTTCGAAAACGTAGCAAACGCTATGATTGCACAAGGTATTGTTTAATTAGTCGATACATCCTATCGGAGGACAAATGATGAACTTACGGCCAATGGAAGTAAGAGACAATCCAGCTGTAGCGCAGCTCATTCGAGCTAGCCTAGAAGAATTCGGGCTTGACAAACCAGGAACTGTCTACTTTGATTCTCATCTAGATCATTTGGCCGACTATTATCAACATCAAGAGAGAGCAGCTTACTTTGTTCTGGAAGATAAAGGACAGCTGGTTGGCTGTGGTGGCTTTGCACCAGTGTCCGATAAGATTGCTGAATTACAAAAACTGTATGTCACTAAAAATAGCCGTGGCAAAGGTTATTCCAGCCGGTTGATAAAGCGGATATTCCAGGAAGCCCGCCTAGCAGGTTATGAACAGCTTTATCTAGAAACCTCTACTGAACTGACTACGGCTGTGGTAATCTATCAGCACTATGGTTTTACAGCATTGCAACAACCACTTTCTAACGCTGCCGGCCACCCAGCTATGAATATCTGGATGATAAAATCCCTCTTATCAGATGAATAGATGTTAGTATACTATGGTCGACTCGAGGACATCAGTATCAAGCTCCTCAAGACAGCTAAAACAACTTTTAAAAATGTAGCCAATGCTATGATAGTAAAGGTATTGTTTCAGCACTATCACACTAGAAGAAATCCGACTGCTTATAAAAGCAGTCGGATTTTTATATATCTAATTTTTCAAAAAATTTTCCTGCTACCAGCTTTTCTTTTAGCTTCTCCAACAGCTCATTCTCCAGGAAAGGACTTAGTTCGTCAAAATCTTGGCAAACCTTAAAAACCGTCTCTCTGTCCAACTGGCCATAAGCTAGTTCATAATAGTCCTTATTATGATGCCAGTTCTGGTCATAATTGACATCTGTCCGCTGATAGAAAACGATATTCTGCTTCGGAGTCAGGTAAAGCTTCTGTGTTAGAATGCTTTTCTGATCTTTGGATAACTTGCTACGACTGAAAATCTTAACACCTTGAAAGATCTTGCGTTCATGGATACCTTGATTTGTGGCCTTTAATTCAACTCTTTTATAGTGCATATAGTCACCTCCAAAAATTACTTTCATTATATCAAACTCTGGCAGATTTGCAAGCAAAAATATCATTTCCAAAAGTCTTTCGTCGCCTCTAAAATCTCTTCTGTAGGCGTCACTGTGGCCTCAATAATGCTCTTGCCAGTCTTTTTCAGATAAGCTTGTATCAAATGATAACCATAAGCATAGCCCGCAGCATAGGGCATACCAACCGGAATTTGACCCTGTATCTTCGCGATTTCATCACCGTATAGATAAGGAGCCATTTCCGCCATCCCCGTTAGCTGAAGCTGACTGGAGATGATGGGCTTAATCTCTTCTAACTGCTCTGGACTGGTTGAAGTAACCCAAGGCCCAATGAGATCCTTACCATAGAGCTCAGCCGCAAAAGACTCTGCCAAGCCTTCACTGACTACCCAGTCTGCTAGTGTCGTCTGCTGATTCCATTTGACAAATTGAAAGCGGACATTGTGATTGCACTCATGAGCCAACGCAGCCTGCACACGTGGTAAAGTATAGTCATTTGGTAGCAGACTAAGCATGAGGTAGCCTGGAATTCCGCCATCTCCGCTATAACCCTTATTGAGCTGTAGCATAGGTTTTTCTGGATTGCCCAATAAAATAGTAAAATGGTAATCCTCAACCTCTAAGTCATAGCCAGCCTGCTCAAAAAGCCCAATACTCCTCTTGATGGTATCTTGACAATTTTGCCAGAGTTGATCAGAGCTCAGAGCGTCTATAGCTGGTCTATCCTTTTCTGAGAGAGTTGAGGGTAACTGATTCATAAAACCAAGTAGGAATAGAGCGTCAAATCCTCCAGGATACTTTGCTTTCAGAGGGATGTGTTGCGTTTGGTATTTGGTTGCAAAAGGTGCTAATATTTTCGCTCGAAAACAGCCTTCTCTCTTTTCTAAAGGAAGCTCGAGCATCTCTTGGTAAACTTTATCTGAACGAATCATAT
>CAUSWL010000048.1:0-9427 GCA_963535345.1 uncultured Streptococcus sp. | reverse complement strand
GCAGTCGATCAAAAGAAGGTCAAGACCCAGTCTTGGTATGAGGTTGATGCTACTCAGCTAGAGCAGATTGAGATTTCTGCACGTGCTAAGAAAAAAGCAGAGCTGAGAGACTATTTGCTGTCTCATCCTGAGAGTGCTCCTCTGGCTAGTTTGTTAGAATTCTACTCACGCGAGCAAGTCAACTTCTTTGTGGAGCAAGGAGCTCTAACCCTAGTCCAAAAGGAGGTGCAACGCTCAGCCGCTTATTTTGAAGGAATTGAAGTCAGCCAACCTTTGGAGTTGAATCCAGAACAAAGACAGGCGCGTGATGCCGTTGTCAGTGCTATTGGCAGTCAACAGCCTCCTTTCCTCCTTCAAGGAATTACAGGAAGTGGGAAAACTGAGGTGTACTTGCAGATTATCCAAGGAGCCTTGGACAAGAGCAAGACAGCCATTTTGCTAGTACCTGAGATTTCTCTGACGCCACAGATGACGGAACGTTTTATTGCCCGATTTGGCGAGAAAGTAGCCATTCTCCACTCAGGCCTGTCCAATGGTGAAAAGTACGACGAGTGGCGCAAGGTTGAGCGTGGCGATGCCCAAGTTGTTGTTGGCGCTCGATCAGCCATCTTTGCTCCGCTTAAAAATCTGGGTGTCATGATTATCGACGAAGAGCATGAAGCTAGTTACAAACAAGACAGCAATCCCCGTTATCATGCTAGAGAGGTCGCCATTCTACGGGCCCAGTACAATCAAGCAGCCCTGGTCCTTGGTTCGGCGACACCGAGCTTAGAAAGCCGTGCGCGGGCTGGAAAAGGTGTCTATCAACACTTACGTCTGACCCAACGGGCCAATCCTTTAGCCACTATTCCTGAAGTTCAAGTGATTGACTTTCGGGACTATATCGGACAAAATGATACATCAAACTTTACGCCCCCTTTGCTAGAAGCTATCCAAGACCGTTTGGATAAAAAAGAGCAGGTAGTCCTCATGCTCAACCGTCGGGGTTATTCTAGCTTTGTTATGTGTCGGGAGTGTGGAACGGTAGATAGCTGTCCCAACTGTGATATTTCTCTGACTCTCCACATGGATACCAAGACTATGAACTGCCATTACTGTGGCTTTTCCAAAGGAATTCCTCATGTCTGTCCCAACTGTCAGAGTCGCAGTATTCGTTACTACGGGACGGGGACTCAGAAAGCCTACGATGAGCTAGCAGAGCTCTTTCCTCAGGCTCGCATTCTGCGGATGGATGTGGATACGACCCGCAAGAAAGGCAGTCACCAAGCTCTTCTTGACCAGTTTGGCCAAGGTGAAGCAGATATCTTGCTGGGAACTCAGATGATTGCTAAGGGCTTGGATTTTCCCAATGTGACCTTGGTCGGAGTGCTCAATGCGGATACGGCCTTGAATCTGCCTGATTTCCGTTCTTCTGAGAGAACCTTCCAACTCTTGACCCAGGTGGCTGGTCGTGCAGGTCGAGCGGAAAAGGCTGGGCAGGTCTTGATCCAGTCTTACAATCCAGAACACTATGCCATTCGTTTTGCAAAAGATCAGGATTACGAAGGTTTTTATGCCTATGAAATGAGTATTAGGCGCCAACTCGGCTATCCGCCTTATTATTTCACTATTGGGATTACCCTCTCTCACAAGAAAGAAGAAGAGGTTGTCAAACGTGCCTATGAAGTTATGGGAATTTTGCGATCAGGTTTATCGGAAACTAGTAAAATCCTTGGACCGACACCAAAACCCATTGCCCGTACCCACAACCTTTATCATTACCAGATTTTGATTAAATACCGTTTAGAAGATGAGCTGGGTCCAACCCTCAATCAGGTCTTGGCCTTGACTCAAGAACGTGAAAATAGCGAGCTTCGTCTCAGCATTGACCACGAACCGCAGCAGTTTTTATAAGAAGGAGAAGAAATGACAAAACTAATCTTTATGGGAACACCTGATTTTTCAGCGACAGTTTTGAAGGGTTTGTTATCAGATGATCGTTACGAGATTCTAGCTGTTGTGACCCAGCCAGACCGCGCTGTCGGCCGTAAAAAAGTGGTCCAAGAAACCCCAGTCAAGCAGGCTGCTAAAGAAGCAGGCCTTCCTATCTACCAACCAGAAAAATTATCTGGAAGCCCAGAGCTGGAAGCTATTATGAATTTAGGAGCAGATGGGATTGTGACCGCTGCTTTTGGGCAGTTTCTCCCAAGTAAACTTCTTGATAGCATGGACTTTGCGGTTAACGTTCACGCTTCCCTTCTTCCCAAACACCGTGGTGGCGCTCCCATTCATTATGCCTTGATTCAAGGAGATGAGGAAGCTGGTGTGACCATTATGGAAATGGTTAAAGAAATGGATGCAGGAGATATGATTTCCCGTCGCAGTATTCCCATCACAGATGAGGACAATGTTGGTACCTTGTTTGAAAAATTGGCGATTGTTGGTCGTGATTTGCTTTTGGATACGCTACCTGGCTACCTAACAGGAGAAATCCAACCTGAACCACAGGATCCTAGTCAAGTCACTTTCTCGCCAAATATCAAGCCAGAAGAAGAGAAACTGGATTGGACTAAAACCAATCGCCAACTTTTCAACCAAATCCGTGGGATGAATCCGTGGCCTGTTGCTCATACTTTCCTTAAGGGCGACCGCTTTAAGATTTATGAAGCCCTGCCAGTAAAAGGTCAGGGAGCTCCAGGTGAGATCCTCTCAATTGGTAAAAAGGAATTGATCGTCGCAACGGCTGAAGGAGCTCTATCTCTCAAACAAGTGCAGCCAGCAGGCAAGCCTAAGATGGACATCGCTTCCTTCCTCAATGGAGTTGGACGGACATTGACTGTAGGAGAACGATTTGGTGACTAAAGTAGAAACGGCTAGGAGTCTAGCTCTAGCAGTACTAGAGGATGTTTTTGTCAACCAAGCATACTCCAATATTGCCTTAAACAAACACCTCAAGGGAAGTCAACTCTCAGTAGCAGATAAGGGCTTGGTGACAGAGATTGTCTACGGTACGGTAGCCCGAAAACTGACTCTGGAATGGTACCTATCCCACTTTATCCAAGACCGGGATAAGCTTGATAACTGGCTCTATATCCTGCTCCTTCTGAGTGCTTACCAACTCCGCTATCTGGATAAGGTTCCTAATCATGCTGTGGTTAATGAAGCAGTGGAATTGGCTAAATTACGT
Organism: uncultured Streptococcus sp.; assembly: GCA_963535345.1. Lineage (GTDB taxonomy): Bacteria > Bacillota > Bacilli > Lactobacillales > Streptococcaceae > Streptococcus. Next base: position 6,261 of record CAUSWL010000048.1, on the reverse strand, counting down.
AAAAAAGGCAGTGAGAAATTGGTCAACGCCGTCCTGCGTCGTATCTTACGAGAAGGGTGGCCGGATATTGCAAGAATCAAACGCAAAAACAAGCGTGATTCCATTGCCTATTCTCTCCCAGTTTGGCTAGTTTCCAAGCTCAAGGAAGAATATGGTGAAGAGCGAGCACAAGCCATCTTTGAAAGTCTTTTGGTGCGAAACAAGGCCAGTATTCGTGTGACTGACTTGAGCCGAAAAGAGGAAATACAAGCCTTGTTGGAGGCAACTGATTCCCCTTTGGCGGCCACTGGTTTGGTCAAGGAGCAGGGACACTTTGCGGGACATGATTTGTTTTCAGAGGGTGCTATTACCATCCAAGACGAGTCCAGTCAATTGGTTGCTCCCACTCTTGATCTGCAAGGCGATGAGCAGGTCCTGGATGCCTGTGCCGCTCCGGGTGGAAAAACAGCCCATATGGCTTCTTACCTCACATCTGGTAAGGTGACGGCTTTGGATCTTTATGACCATAAGTTGGACTTGATCCAAGAAAATGCGGAGCGTTTAGGTGTGGCAGATCAAGTGCAAACGCAAAAATTGGATGCCAGAAAGGTGCATGAGTTTTTTGAAAAGGACTCTTTTGATAAGATTTTGGTAGATGCTCCCTGTTCTGGGATTGGACTCTTGCGTCGTAAACCAGACATCAAATACAATAAAGAAACAGCAGATTTCACCTCCTTACAGGAAATTCAGCTGGAAATATTAGGTAGTGTTTGTCAAACGCTACGAAAAGGTGGTATAATAACTTATAGTACCTGTACTATTGTCTCTGAGGAGAACTTTCAAGTCGTTGAGGCGTTTTTAGAAAGTCATCCCGAGTTCGAGCAGGTTAAACTAGAACACGAATGTAAAGATATCCTGAAAGATGGCTGCATCCTGATTACTCCAGAATTGTATGGAAGTGATGGATTCTTTATCAGCCAATTTCGCAAGATATCAGAATAGGAAGGAACTGACACAATGGAAATAGCATTATTAACAGATGTTGGTCAGAAACGGACAAATAATCAGGACTATGTCAATCACTTTGTCAACCGAGCAGGACGCACTATGATCATCTTGGCTGACGGGATGGGGGGACACCGTGCAGGAAATATCGCTAGTGAGATGGCGGTAACAGACCTTGGTGTGGCTTGGGTGGATACCCAAATCGACTCAGTCAATGAAGTTCGTGAGTGGTTTGCCCACTACCTAGAGATTGAAAATCAAAAAATTCATCAACTAGGTCAGGACGAAGCCTACAGAGGCATGGGAACAACGCTAGAAGCTGTTGCGTTTATTGACAACCAAGCCATCTATGCTCACATTGGAGATTCTCGTATCGGTTTGATTCGTGGAGAAGAATACCACCAGTTGACGAGTGACCATTCCTTGGTCAACGAATTGCTCAAGGCTGGTCAATTGACTCCAGAAGAAGCAGAAACTCACCCTCAAAAGAATATCATCACCCAGTCTATCGGACAAAAAGATGAAATCCAGCCAGATTTTGGGATGATTACACTGGAGTCAGGAGATTATCTCTTGCTCAATAGTGATGGTTTGACCAATATGATTTCGGCAAGTGAGATTTATGATATCGTAACCAGCGATATTTCCCTAGCAGACAAGGCGGCAACCCTTATTCGTTTTGCTAACAATGCAGGAGGTTTAGACAACATTACGGTTGCCCTTGTTTACATGAACGAGGAGGCAGCAGAATGATCCAAATCGGCAAGATTTTTGCCGGGCGGTATCGGTTTGTCAAGCAGATTGGTCGAGGAGGCATGGCAGATGTTTACTTGGCCAAGGATTTGATCCTAGACGGGGAAGAAGTGGCAGTGAAGGTCCTGAGGACCAACTACCAGACGGACCCGATTGCTGTGGCACGTTTCCAACGTGAAGCGAGAGCCATGGCGGATCTGGACCATCCTCATATCGTTCGGATAACAGATATTGGTGAGGAAGACGGTCAACAGTACCTAGCTATGGAATACGTAGCAGGCCTTGACCTCAAGCGTTATATCAAAGAACACTATCCTCTTTCAAATGAAGAAGCAGTTCGGATTATGGGGCAAATCCTCTTGGCCATGCGCTTAGCCCATACTCGAGGAATTGTTCACCGGGATTTGAAACCTCAAAATATCCTCTTGACACCTGACGGCACAGCTAAGGTCACGGACTTTGGGATTGCTGTAGCCTTTGCGGAGACTAGTCTGACCCAGACCAACTCAATGTTAGGCTCTGTTCATTATTTGTCACCTGAACAAGCGCGTGGTTCTAAAGCGACTTTCCAGAGTGATATCTATGCAATGGGGATTATCTTCTATGAGATGCTGACGGGACATATCCCTTACGATGGGGATAGCGCGGTTACGATTGCCCTCCAGCATTTCCAGAAACCACTTCCGTCCGTCATAGCTGAAAATCCATCTGTCCCTCAGGCTTTAGAAAATGTTGTCATCAAGGCAACTGCTAAGAAGCTGTCAGATCGTTATCAGTCTGTTTCGGAAATGTATGTGGACTTGTCAACTAGCTTGTCTTATAATCGTCGCAATGAACCGAAGCTGGTCTTTGATGATGCGAGTAAGGCAGACACTAAGACTTTACCTAAAGTTCCACAAAGTACACTGACATCGATTCCTAAAGCTTCGGCGCAGGAAGAACGCCCTCAGCCAAAGAAACCAACTCAACCAGTGGCAGAGCCGGCTCCAGCGCCAAAGCCAGCCAAGAAACGGAAGTTTAAGGCTCGCTATATGATTCTTTTAGCTAGTCTTCTATTGGTTGCGGCCTCTTTAATCTGGATTTTATCTAGAACACCTGCAACGATTCCGATTCCTGATGTGGCTGGACAAACCGTTGCAGAGGCCAAAGAAGCACTCAAAAAATCCAAGTTTGAAGCTGGTGAAGAAAAGTCAGAGGCCAGTGATACTGTAGCAGAAGGCCACGTTATTCGAACGGATCCAGAAGCTGGTAGTGGCCGAAAAGAAGGAACCAAGGTCAATTTGATTGTTTCTTCTGGTAAGCAATCCTTCCAATTGAGTAATTACGTCGGACGCAAGTATACGGATGTTGTAGCCGAACTCAAGGAGAAGAAGGTTCCTGAAAATCTAATCAAGATGGAAGAGGAAGAATCCAGCGAAAGTGAACCTGGAACCATCCTTAGACAGACTCCTGCTTCGGGTTCGACTTATGATCTCTCAAAAGCTACTACGATTACCTTAACAGTGGCTAAGAAGGTGACTAGTGTCAGCATGCCGAACTACGTCGGTTCAAGCCTCGAGTTTACAAAGAATAACCTGACTCAGATTGTCGGTGTGAAGGAAGCAAATATTGAGATTGTAGAAGTATCGACTGCTCCTGAAGGAACGGCAGAAGGAACTGTTGTAAGTCAAACGCCAAGAGCAGGAGAACTGGTTGATCTTGCAAGTACGCGTATCAAACTTTCCATCTACAAACCAAAAACACCACCGTCAACTTCATCCTCTAATCCTGGCCAACGTGGGAACCAGGGTTCTCCTACAAGTCCAAACCAGGGGAACCAACAAGGAAATCAACAAGGGAACACTCCTTCTAGCAGTTCATCCAATAATGAAGGATCTCACGAAAGTTCTCGAGATTAAACGAATCTTTGTCATGATTTCATGACAAAGATTTTTTTTCACAAGATTTTGTGATAAAATATAGGAAGTAGAAAAAAGGAGGAGAAAATGGACGAATCGAGAGAGTTGAATGCCGTCATTGATGTGATTATGCTAGCAGGAACCATTCTCCTGAAAAGTGGCTCAGAGATTCATCGGGTTGAGGATACGATGATCCGTATTGCCCATTCGCAGGGAATAATGGATTGCAATGTTCTTGCCATGCCTGCAGCTATTTTCTTTTCTATTGAAAACACCAATATTTCTCGGATGAAACGAGTGACCTCATCTTCTTATAACATTGAAAAAGTTTGTGATGTCAACCAAGTATCACGGGAGCTTGTGGGCGGGCAGATTGATCTCTCGACAGCCTTTAAAAAGCTCAAAGAAATTAGTAATCAAGCCCTTCCTTATACCAAGTTCCAAGTGACTGTAGCAGCGACCCTCAGTGCCCCTTTCTTCTCGATTATGTTTGGGGGCAACGTTTATGATGCTTTTGGTGCGGCTATTGCGACCTTATTTGGATTTGCCTTCTCTCTCTACGTAGAGAAGTTTGTCCGCATTCCTTTTGTAACGGCCTTTGCGGGTGCCTTTGTTTTCGGATTGATTGCCCAGTTCTGGGCCCGCTATACAGGATTTCCTTCGACGGCAGACCTGATTATAGCAGGAGCGGTCATGCCCTTTGTTCCAGGGATTGCTCTGACAAATGCAGTTCGGGATATCATGACCAACCATATCAACTCTGGTATGAGCAAGATGTTTGAATCTTTGCTCATTACCCTCGCTTTAGGGGCTGGCACCTCTGTCGCCCTGGTTTTGATGACATAAGATGACTCTAACAAGTATTTTACTCCAAGCAGTGGCGAGTTTACTCGCCATTATCACCTTTCTAATCGTACTGAATGTTCAACGCTCCATGCTCCTACCTGGTGGTATTTTGGGAATGGGCGTTTGGCTCCTCTATCTCGTGCTCAAAGAACCAACCAATGTTATTATCGCGACCTTTATCGCAGCAGTAATTGGCTCTTGCATCAGTCAGATTTTAAGTATTGTCTATAAGACACCAGCGGTGGTCTTTGTCTTGGCTATTCTTGCCCCCTTGGTGCCAGGTTATTTATCCTATCGAACGACAGCTTTCTTTGTGACAGGCGATTACAGCCATGCTATTGCCAGCGCGACTTTGGTAGTCATGTTAGCCCTTGTTATTTCTATTGGAATGGCAAGTGGAACGGTAATTCTAAAGCTTTATTACTACATCCGAAAACAACGAGGAATCTCTTCCTAATGCAGTCAAAGCAAAGACTTGATTTGTTGAATCAAGTCTTTTTTCTCTCTTTTGTTCCTATTTGTGATAAAATAGAATGAAACGATTTTTTACAATGAATGAAAAAACAGAGGTAAATATGACAATCGGTATTGATAAGATTGGTTTTGCGACCAGTCAATATGTCTTGAAATTACAAGACTTAGCAGAAGCGAGGGGAGTTGACCCCGAAAAATTTAGCAAGGGACTCTTGTTAAATGAAATTAGTATTGCGCCACTGACTGAGGACATTGTTACCTTGGCAGCTAGTGCAAGCAACTCTATTTTAACAGACAAAGAAAAAGAAGAAATCGATATGGTCATCGTGGCGACCGAGTCAGGGATTGACCAGAGTAAGGCAGCTGCAGTCTTTGTTCATGGCCTATTAGGCATTCAACCTTTCGCTCGTAGCTTTGAAATCAAAGAAGCCTGCTATGGAGCGACAGCTGCCCTTCATTATGCTAAATTGCATGTGGAGAATTCTCCAGAGTCTAAGGTTCTGGTCATTGCCAGTGATATTGCCAAGTATGGTGTGGGAACTCCTGGTGAACCAACTCAGGGTGCTGGAAGTGTGGCGATGTTGATTACCCAAAATCCACGCATCATGGCCTTTAACAATGATAACGTTGCCCAAACGCGTGACATCATGGATTTCTGGCGTCCGAACTACTCAAGCACTCCTTATGTAAACGGCATGTACTCGACCCAACAGTATCTTGATTGCCTGACAACGACTTGGGATGAATACAAGAAACGCTATGATTGGACTATGGGTGACTTTGCAGCTATCTGCTTCCACTTGCCTTATCCTAAGTTGGCCCTAAAAGGCTTGCGCAAGATGATGGACAAAACTTTGTCTAAAGAAAAACAGGATAGTTTGCAAGAGAACTTTGATAAGTCCATCCTTTACAGTCAGATGATTGGAAATATCTACACGGGTTCCCTCTTCCTCGGGCTTCTCTCCCTTTTGGAAAATGCAGAGACTTTGAAGGCTGGAGATAAAATTGCCCTCTACAGTTACGGAAGTGGAGCGGTTTCAGAATTCTTTAGTGGTGAATTGGTCGAAGGCTATGAGGCTTACCTTGATAAGGGGCGCTTGAGCAAACTCAAACAACGTACAACATTGTCTGTTGCAGACTATGAAAAAGTCTTCTTCGAAGAATTGCAGTTGGATGAATCTGGTTCAGCCCAGTTTGCAGGTTTTGAAAATCAAGACTATGCCTTGGTTGAAATTCTCGACCACCAACGCCGTTATAGCAAGGTTGAAAAATAATGAAGTTAAGTTGGAATGGATTTTCTAAAAAA
>CAUSWL010000047.1:0-9646 GCA_963535345.1 uncultured Streptococcus sp. | reverse complement strand
ATGGTGGGGCCCACAAAAAAGTCAAAGATAGTTTATTAGAAGCTTCTCACAGTGAGAAAAATCTCATCAATATTGATGAGAAACGATCCATTGCCAAAAAATGTGCAGACTTGATCGAAAATGGAGATACCGTTTTTATTGGATCTGGTACAACAACAGACTTTATCGGAGATTATTTGGAAGGAAAAGAAATTAGCATCGTCACTAATTCCCTGCCTATTTTTGAGAAGCTCAAGGATTTCCCAAATTATGACTTGATCTTAGTTGGTGGTCGCTACCGGGTAAAGACACAAACCTTTGTCGGTCAATTTGCTAATAAACTTTTGAAAGAAATCAAGGTTTCTAAAGCCTTTATCGGGGTGAATGGAATCGATGGCCATAGTGTCTCCACAGCTAATGAAGAAGAAGGAAATGGCAATGCCATTATTCTGAACAATGCAATAGAGAAATATGTGGTAGCCGATAACAGCAAGTTTGATAGTTATTCTTTCTATAGTTTCTATCGAGTGGAAGATCTGAATGCCATTATTACCGATGATAGCATTCCTAAAAAGATCAAAGACAAATATGGCTTTTATACGAAAATTATATAAAATGAGAGGCTGGGACAAAAGTCCTAGCCTCTCAATTGTCTTTGGATTGTCGAGCAAGACGCAGTGGTTGAGTGGGCTCTACTACGCTGATTTCATCAGCTTTTACAGCCCTACTCAACTGTGCGGAGGTGGGACGATGAAATCGAATTCTAACGAATTACCGATTTCTGTCCCACTCTCTTTTTTCTGATTTAATGATGTTGGAAAATGACGGATAGAAAGCGCTTTAGAGTAAGATACAAACAAAATTAAACAAATTTAGACAAAAAATGATTGACAATCAATCAATATAGTGATATACTGAAGCTATAAATAAATAGTTAGATAAGGAGGTGGCAACAATGGGATTAAATCAACTCTTTAACAAAGATCTTGTATTTTGCCTACATGCCAAGGATCAAACAGATCTCTTTGAGCAGGTAGCAAGCTTATTGGAAGAGCGACAGATTGTGACACCAACCTATCGTTCCGCTTTGATTGAGCGTGAAAAGTCTTTCCCGACTGGATTAGACATGGAATTTCTTGGTAAGGACTTACCAAATGTGGCGATCCCGCACACAGACATTGTCCATAATCTCACTGAGAATGTGGTTGTGGTTCGTTTGGATCAACCTGTAACTTTCCATAATATGATTGCTCCAGATAAGGAAGTTCAAGTTTCACTTTTATTCTTCATTATCAACAATTCAAGCTCTAGCCAAACGAATATTTTGGCCCAGCTGATGGATTTCTTTACATCTAATGGAAATCTCGAAGCTCTATCAAAATTAGATAGTGAAGATAAGCTTTATCAATACATTACGGGAACTATTTCCTAAAACATTCGTAAATATTTATAATGGAGGACATCCAAATGATTAAAATTTTAGCTGCCTGTGGTGCAGGTGTTAACTCTAGCCACCAAATTAAGAGTGCGTTGGAAGAAGAACTGTCAAACCGTGGTTATGATGTGCGTTGTGACGCTGTCATGGTCAAAGATGTCAATGAAGATTTGATTTCAGGTTATGATATCTTTACTCCAATTGCTGCAACTGATTTGGGATTCGATCCTGGTATTCCAGTGGTAGAAGCAGGACCAATTTTATTCCGTATTCCAGCAATGAGTGCGCCAGTCTTTGATAACATCGAAGCTGCCATTAAAGAACATGGATTAAGTTAATATTTTTTTAAACAAGTTTGTAAGCGTTATCCAATGATAAAATTGGGAACACTTTATGCCGTAAATTACAAAAAAATTATAAATCGGGAGGATTTATTATGAATGGCATTATTGATTTTGCCAATAAATTTTTCAAACCCATCCTAGACATGGGTGCTCCGATCATCATGTTGATCGTCTTGACTTTATTGGCTCTCTTGTTTGGAGTGAAATTCTCTAAAGCCCTTGAAGGTGGTATTAAACTTGCCATCGCCCTTACTGGTATCGGTGCCATCATCGGTATGTTGAATGGAGCTTTCTCAGCGTCTCTTGCAAAATTCGTTGAGAATACAGGTATTCAATTGAATATCACTGACGTTGGTTGGGCACCTCTTGCGACCATCACTTGGGGGTCTGCCTGGACACTTTACTTCTTGTTGATTATGTTGATCGTCAACGTTATCATGCTTGCGATCAAGAAAACAGATACACTTGACGTCGATATCTTCGATATCTGGCACTTGTCTATCACTGGTCTTTTGATCAAATGGTATGCAGACAACAACGGTGTGAGCCAAGGTTTATCACTCTTCTTGGCAACTCTTGCAGTTGTCCTTGTAGGGATTATGAAAATCATCAACTCAGACTTGATGAAACCAACATTTGATGATCTTTTGAATGCACCAAGTTCATCACCAATGACATCTACTCACATGAACTACATGATGAACCCAATCATCATGGTCTTGGATAAAATCTTTGACAAATTCTTCCCAGGTCTTGATAAATACGACTTCGACGCTGCTAAGTTGAACAAGAAGATCGGTTTCTGGGGATCTAAATTCTTTATCGGTTTCCTTCTTGGTATCGTCATCGGTATCATGGGTACTCCACATCCAGTAGCTGGTGTGCAAGATGCTGCCAAATGGGAATTGGTTATTAAAGGTTGGTTGAGCCTTGGTTTGACTGCCGGTGTCAGCTTGGAATTGTTCTCATTGATCGGTTCTTGGTTCATCGCAGCGGTAGAACCATTGTCACAAGGTATTACAAACGTTGCTACTAAACGTCTTCAAGGACGTAAATTCAACATCGGTTTGGACTGGCCATTTATCGCTGGTCGTGCTGAAATCTGGGCTTGTGCGAACGTACTTGCACCAATCATGTTGATCGAAGCAGTGCTTCTTTCTAAAGTCGGAAATGGTATCTTGCCACTTGCAGGTATCATCGCTATGGGTGTAACTCCAGCCTTGTTGGTTGTAACACGCGGTAAATTGATCCGTATGATCATCTTCGGAAGCCTTCTCTTGCCACTCTTCCTTCTTTCAGGAACATTGATTGCACCATTTGCAACTCAATTGGCTAAGAGTGTTGATGCCTTCCCTAAAGGGGTAGCTTCTACTCAATTGATCACTCACTCAACTCTTGAAGGACCAGTTGAAAAATTGCTCGGTTGGACAATCGGTAACGCAACAACTGGTGATATCAAAGCTATCCTTGGTGTAGTTGTCTTCTTGGCATTCTATATCGGAATCTTCGCTTGGTACAGAAAACAAATGATCAAACGTAACGAAGAATATGCTGCAAATGCAAAATAATCGTCATATGTAGTTTGAAAACTGACACCATATCTGTTGTGGATATGGTGTTTTTATTTTAAAAAAATGTTCGAAAATAAACAATTTAATGTTGACTTTCGTTCAAAATAGGTGTAATATAATATTAAAAGTAAGAAAATGTTTCTTTGTGAAAATTTAACAACAGGGATATTTGCTGAAACGAACAAAAGGAGGACAGGACATGTCTATTGTAATTGGTGCAGATGCTGCAGGATTAAGATTAAAAGATCTCGTGAAAGAGTTTCTTGTAAAAGAAAACTTCGATGTTGTGGATGTAACTGCTGAAGGTCAAGATTTTGTTGATGTGACACTTGCAGTTGCGAGTGAAGTGAACAAAAACGATCAAAATCTTGGAATCGTGATTGATGCATACGGTGCTGGTCCATTTATGGTTGCAACTAAAATCAAAGGAATGGTCGCAGCAGAAGTTTCAGATGAACGTTCTGCTTATATGACACGTGGACACAACAATTCTCGAATGATTACCATGGGTGCCGAAATTGTTGGGGATGAATTGGCCAAGAACATTGCCAAAGGCTTCGTCAATGGTAAATACGACGGTGGTCGTCACCAAATCCGTGTCGATATGTTGAATAAGATGTGCTAATGAGAGGAGAATTCAAATGAGAATTGCAATTGGTTGTGATCACATTGTGACAAATGAAAAAATGGCTGTTTCTGATTTTTTGAAATCAAAAGGATATGAAGTGCTCGACTTTGGGACTTATGACCATACACGTACCCACTATCCAATCTTTGGTAAGAAAGTCGGTGAAGCCGTAGCAAGTGGCCAAGCAGATCTTGGTGTTTGTATCTGTGGTACAGGTGTCGGGATCAACAATGCTGTTAACAAAGTACCTGGTATCCGTTCTGCCTTGGTACGCGATATGACAACTGCTCTTTATGCTAAAGAAGAATTGAACGCGAATGTGATCGGCTTTGGTGGTAAAATTACTGGTGAATTGCTCATGTGCGATATCATTGAAGCATTCATCCACGCTGAATACAAACCAACTGAAGAAAATAAAAAATTGATCGCTAAGATCCAACATGTGGAAACCCATAATGCCCATCAAGCGGATGCTGATTTCTTTACAGAATTCCTTGAAAAATGGGACCGTGGTGAATACCACGACTAAGAGGTGACGTATGATATTAACGGTCACGATGAACCCTTCGATTGATATCTCTTATCCTTTGGATGTACTCCAGTTGGATACAGTCAATCGAGTGGCTGAGGTGAGTAAGACAGCTGGTGGGAAGGGTCTCAATGTCACCCGTGTACTTTCTGAGATCAAGGATCCAGTGGCAGCGACCGGCCTACTTGGTGGTCGAACGGGTCAATTCATTCTCGATCATTTAGGAGAAGGAATAGAGGAACGTTTCTTTGAGATTGCTGGAGATACACGAAATTGTATCGCCATCCTTCACGAAGGCAAGCAAACAGAAATCTTAGAAAAAGGTCCAACCATTTCTGAGAAAGAAGGGCAAGGTTTCCTCGACCATTACCATCACTTGATCGATCAAGTGGAAGTTGTTGCCATCTCAGGTAGTCTTCCAGCTGGTTTACCAGTGGATTACTATGCTAGCCTGGTCAAGATTGCAAGGGAAGCTGGAAAACCAGTCGTGCTCGATTGCTCGGGAGCTTCTTTAGAAGCTGCTATTCAAGCAGATGTCAAACCTACAGTCATTAAGCCCAACAATGAAGAGTTATCTCAATTGTTAGGAAAAGAAGTGAGTAAGAATGTGGAAGACTTAAAAGAAGTTCTTCAGGATGCTCTCTTTGATGGCATCGAATGGGTGATAGTCTCTCTTGGAGCAAATGGCGCTTTTGCGAAGCACGGAGATGTCTTCTATAAGGTAGATATTCCTAAGATTGATGTCGTCAATCCAGTCGGATCTGGTGATTCGACTGTTGCAGGGATTGCATCTGGTCTCTATCATCATGAGAGTGACGCAGACTTGCTCAAGAAAGCAAATGTTCTTGGAATGTTAAATGCGCAAGAAGCACAAACAGGACATGTCAACATGGGGCACTATGATGCCTTGTATCAACAATTAATCGTAAAAGAGGTATAAAATGGTATTAACAGAACAAAAACGCAACTATTTGGAACGTCTTAGTACAAAAGACGGTGTTATTTCAGCTTTGGCCTTCGACCAACGTGGGGCTTTGAAACGCTTGATGGCCAAATACCAAGACACTGAGCCAACTGTAGCACAAATGGAAGAATTGAAAGTTCTTGTAGCAGATGAATTGACAAAATATGCTTCCTCTATGTTGTTGGACCCAGAATATGGTTTGCCTGCTACGAAAGCCTTGGATAAAGATGCTGGACTCTTGCTTGCATACGAAAAGACAGGTTATGATACATCTAGCACCAAACGTTTGCCTGACTGCCTCAACCTTTGGTCAGCAAAACGCATCAAAGAACAAGGTGCAGATGCTGTGAAATTCTTGCTCTACTATGATGTAGATAGTGCAGAAGAACTTAACCAAGAAAAACAAGCTTATATCGAACGCATCGGTTCAGAATGTGTGGCAGAAGACATTCCATTCTTCCTTGAAATCTTGGCTTATGACGAAGGAATTGCAGATGCAACCTCTGCTGAATATGCAAAAGTGAAACCTCGTAAAGTCATTGAAGCTATGAAAGTCTTCTCAGATCCTCGTTTCAATATCGATGTATTGAAAGTAGAAGTTCCAGTCAATGTCAACTATGTAGAAGGATTTGGAGAAGGTGAAGTTGTCTATAGTCGTGAAGAAGCTGCTGCCTTCTTTAAAGAACAAGAAGAAGCAACTAACCTTCCATACATCTACCTCAGTGCTGGTGTATCAGCAAAACTCTTCCAAGAAACTTTGGAATTTGCTCATGAATCAGGTGCTAACTTCAACGGTGTTCTTTGTGGACGTGCGACATGGGCAGGTTCAGTAGAAGCTTACATCAAAGATGGAGAAGCAGCTGCTCGTGAATGGCTTCGTACAGAAGGTCGTCAAAATATTGAAGAATTGAATGCGGTCTTGGCTAAAGTGGCAACACCTTGGACAGAACGCGTGTAAGAAACAAATCGTTATTGCCTCCTAAAGCAACATTTAGAACATTGGAAGGAAGAAATTCCTTCCAATGTTCTTCATTATTTTTAGGCTTTGTTTATTTTTTATAAAAAATGTTTAAAAATTTTCGCTGTAAGGGTTTACAAAATAAAAAACTTATGATAGAATAAGTTCATAAGTTAAATAGCAGTGAGCGTTACTAAGTTAGATTAGGCGTGACCACAAGTAGATTGAATGATTAGCATAGGCTAGTTTTTTCAGTTGCTTCGTGGTCATTTTTATTTGCTTTTAACAAATTTTACAAAGGAGAGCCTCATGTATCGTATTATCCATCCAATGAACAATAATGTTGCTTTGGTTCAAAATGAACTACAACAAGAGTTGATTGTTATTGGGAGTGGGATTGCATTTGGGAAAAAGAAAAATGATCTAGTAGCTGATGATAAGGTCGAAAAAGTATTTCGTTTAAACACGGATGAGTCAAGAGAAAACTTTATGGCCCTTCTAAAGGATGTTCCTCTTGATTTCATTACAACCACTTATGAAGTGATTGATACCTTGTCTAAGAAATATGCCTATCCTGTTCAAGAATATATCTATGTGACATTAACAGATCACATCTTTTGTTCTTACCAGGCAGTTCAACAGGGAAGATATAAATACAGTGACCTTCCTGATGTGTCTGCTATGCATCCGATTCCCTATAAAATCGCAAAAGAAGCGATTGAGATCTTTCGAAAGCGGCTCTTGGATCAACTTCCTGACGATGAAGTGAATCGTATCGCTTATCATTTCATTAATGCACAAGGGGAAATGATTCATGAGCAAGATCCAGATGTCCAGGACCGACAAGTTATTTTGAAAGCTGTAGAAGAAAAACTAGCTCAAAATGGATTGAAACGGAAAGAAGAAAACAGTCATTTCTATGATCGCTTTATGATCCATCTCAATTATTTCCTAGATTCGCTAGATAAGGGAAGAGAAGATCCAGAAGGTTTGAGCGAGATGGAACAACTGATTCAGCTAAGTTATCCAAAGGCTTATGAGATTAGTCATCAAATCTACCAAACCATCGCTGAACAGACAGGAGCCAAGATATCTCCTAATGAAAAAGTCTATTTAGCCCTTCATATTCAACGTCTATTATAAAAATTTTCAAAAGGTATCATAAGGAGGAACCAACATGAATAAAGAAGAAGTCCAATTACTTGGCTTTGAAATTGTCGCTTATGCCGGTGACGCTCGATCAAAATTAGTGGAAGCCTTAAAAGCTGCTGAAAATGGTGATTTTGCTAAAGCAGAATCCTTAGTAGAAGAAGCAGGGTCTTGTATCGCTGAGGCTCACAAATCTCAAACGACCATGCTAGCGCATGAAGCAGCAGGAGAAGAAATCCCCTATAGCATTACCATGATGCATGGTCAAGACCATCTCATGACAACGATCCTATTAAAAGACGTGATTCACCATCTGATTGAACTATATAAAAGAGGAGCGAAATAATGAATAAACTGATTGAACTGATTGAAAAAGGGAAACCTTTCTTTGAAAAGATTTCTCGAAACAAATATTTGCGAGCGATTCGGGATGGCTTTATTGCAGGGATGCCTGTTATCCTTTTCTCATCTATCTTCATCCTAATTGCGTATGTACCAAACGCTTGGGGATTCCATTGGTCTAAAGATATTGAAACTTTCTTGATGACTCCATATAGCTATTCTATGGGCATCTTGGCCTTCTTCGTTGCTGGGACAACGGCTAAGGGTTTGACAGATTCAATGAACCGTGACCTCCCAGCAACCAACCAAATCAACTACATTTCAACAATGTTGGCTTCTATGGTTGGCTTCTTGCTCATGGCTGCTGAACCTGCTAAAGAAGGTGGATTCTTAACAGCCTTCATGGGGACTAAAGGGTTGTTAACAGCCTTTATTGCTGCATTCATTACTGTTAATGTTTACAAAGTCTGTGTGAAAAACAATGTGACCATCCGCATGCCGGACGAGGTTCCACCAAATATTTCACAAGTATTTAAAGACTTGATTCCATTTACATTATCAGTTGTACTCTTGTATGCACTTGAATTAGTTGTTAAAGCAGGCCTTCATGTAACGGTTGCTGAATCAATCGGTACTCTTCTTGCTCCACTCTTCTCAGCTGCAGACGGATACCTTGGTATTACCTTCATCTTTGGTGCTTATGCCTTCTTCTGGTTTATAGGTATCCATGGTCCTTCAATCGTAGAACCAGCTATCGCAGCGATTACTTATGCAAATGCTGAAGTAAACTTGAAGTTGATTCAACAAGGAATGCACGCAGATAAGATCCTTACTTCAGGTACTCAAATGTTTATCGTTACTTTGGGTGGTACTGGTGCGACTCTTGTCGTTCCATTCATGTTCATGTGGTTAACGAAATCAAAACGTAACCGTGCCATTGGACGTGCTTCTGTTGTTCCTACATTCTTTGGTGTTAACGAACCAATCTTGTTCGGTGCTCCAATTGTATTGAACCCTATCTTCTTCATTCCATTTATCTTTGCTCCAATTGCAAACGTATGGATCTTCAAATTCTTTGTTGATACCTTGGGAATGAACTCATTTACTTCTAACCTACCATGGACAACTCCTGGACCTCTGGGTATTGTTCTTGGTACGAACTTCCAAGTACTTTCATTCATCCTTGCTGCATTACTTATCGTAGTGGACGTAGTTATTTACTACCCATTCCTTAAAGTTTACGATGAACAAATTCTTGAAGAAGAACGTTCAGGTAAATCAAACGATAGCTTGAAAGAAAAAGTTGCTGCAAACTTTAACACTGCAAAAGCAGATGCTATTCTTGAAAAAGCTGGTGTTGAAGGTGAACCAGTTCAAAACAATATCACAAAAGAAACAAACGTATTGGTTCTTTGTGCCGGTGGTGGAACTAGTGGACTTCTTGCCAACGCTTTGAATAAAGCTGCTGCAGAATACAATGTTCCTGTGAAGGCTGCTGCTGGTGGTTACGGTGCTCACCGTGAAATGTTGCCAGAATTTGACCTTGTTATTCTTGCTCCTCAAGTAGCTTCAAACTATGAAGATATGAAGGCTGAAACAGATAAACTTGGAATCAAATTGGCTAAGACTGAAGGAGCTCAATACATCAAGTTGACTCGTGATGGTAAAGGCGCTCTTGCATTCGTTCAAGAACAATTCGATTAACGATAGGGACTGTGAAACAGTCTCCTATCGTAACGGAAATCGC
>CAUSWL010000046.1:0-9757 GCA_963535345.1 uncultured Streptococcus sp. | reverse complement strand
TCCATTTCTTCCGTTCTTTGGCAATCGATTTGGTCTCTCGGTAATCCGCTACATATGTTTGATAAAGCTTGGTTTGGTTGAGCCAAGTTTCAAAGCGTTTGGAACTTTTAGCAAAGCAGGCCATCGATAGCAATAAAAAGGGAGTCGTCGGTAAAATCGGTAATGGAATCCCAATAATTCCTAATCCCAAAGACACAAAACCAATCGTAAGATAAATGAGACGCATTTACTTCTCCTTTGTATGATTTTTTTGTTAAAAGCCATTTCATAGTTGACTTACTAACTTTTACTAATCCTTTCTCAAGCTTTTGAAAAAGCAATTAACACAACAACATAGACTAGAAGGAGCAAGATTCCATAAAGAATTCCAGCCCATTTATAATAGCGATTCACACCACAATAACGCTCCACGTATGCTCTGTTTGGTTTTTCAGGATCATACCAAACCGTCATCGTAGAGCATAGTGGGAATTGGGTCTGAAGAGCTGTATTAAAAGAAACAAATGAATTCCGATAAAAGGTAATCGAATTGGCTAGCATTTCTTCTCTTGTGTGAAAGTAGGATGCCTGTTTAGGTCCCCATGGGGTCGAAATCGTCCTAATAAAGAAATAACGAAAGGACTTTTGATAAGCAACGCCATTTACCTTGTATTCCACAATCGGAGGATTTCCCCCTCGAAAGCGATTATAGCCCACAACCGTTCCTTTTATGGATGATGTAGCAAGCCGAACCATCTTTTTATCACGGAAATAAAGATAAAAATAAGTACCACTCACAAAAACTAAGGCTAAAAATATAACCATAGTTGAGAGCCAAAACAGTAGCATTTTAGTTGACATTTATTTCTCCTTCAAATTTTATTGATAATACTCTAAAAACTCTTCTTCGCTTTGAACGATATGTTCTTTTCCATCTTTCGAACTAGTTGCAGGAATAGTTAGGTTCTTAAAGATATTGGTATCTTTGGGAACAACCAATTTCAAAAAAGAGATTTTTAAACGAACATCTTCTTTTCCAAGGAAATACAATTCAGATAGCGAACCTTTACTCAATATATCATATACTTTTGGATACTTGCTTGCTAAAGAATCTGCTTGAGCTTTTTTAGTAAACCAAAACGCTGACCATACAAAATTAAAATGTTGGTTTGAAAGTCTGTCATATTTATTGAGTAAATCCTCAAGACCTTCTTTATTTTGCCATGCTTTTTGATTTACATCATAAAAGTCCTTACCTGTTTTTCCAGATGATGTTTTAGAAATAATTTTCCCCGTTTCTATATCTATGATACCAATAAAAGTTTTTGAGTTTGGTTTACTATTCACTGCCATCTTTATAGGCAAATAAGTTTTTCCTTCTTCAGATTGTAACAATTTTGGGGAATCCGCAACATTAATTGGAACATAATTTCTATTATATTCCCTCACCATCTTAAACACATCATAAGTTTTTTGTTTAATCGTATTGTCTTTTGTATCGTAAACATCTAATAACCAGTATTCTCCTTTTTCAGGGATATTACTCTTTAAATAAGGAACTTTATCATTTTCACTTAACCAGTACTTATATGCTGCCGACTTCAATTTGTAACTCTGCCGAATAATAAAACGTTCACCATGCATCTCAATTCTATTGTTTCTGATGTCAATACGAGGATCATATTTCTTAGCCACTTTCGCTTCCTTTAATTCAGCTTCGTTATCCCAGCTAATTGCTACCGCTTTATGATTAGCAATAAATTCATAATCCATCATTTTTGCTCTCGGGCTCCACATAACAAACTGGGTTAGTTCATGCTTACGATAAGCGCTATATGCAAGAACACCTCCTGTGATAGCAATTATAAGAAATAAAACTTGGACTAATTCTGATTTGTTTATCTTTTTCATTTCTATTTCTCCTTTTCTGTGATTGAGCATGATCTAACTACCATTCAGATTGGTTTCATGTTGTTCAAACCATATTTTATATATACACTTCCATATTATTTCATTTCAGATTTGAAAGTTGACTCAGCTGAAAAATAGAATGTATTTCCAGACAATAAAAAAATGAGTGCAAAAACAAATAAACCTAAATGAACCACCCAAAATTTCTTGACCCATATTATCTACCATTAAATCGCTTAGCAAAGATGCAATACTCTCATTCTATTGCAGTAAAACATATTTCGATGGAATTATTGTCCAGTTGATCCTGTTTGACGCTTCAATATTTTAAGAATCTTTTTGGTCTTAATTTCCTGATGAAAATGCATCACACAAGCAAAAGCAAGAAGGTAGATCATCAGACACAAAAAATCAGTTTCTCTAATATAAGTAACCAAGAAAAAATCCCTAAAAAAACAAAAAGAATCTTCATAATAAAAATTGCAAGCACCTTTGCTCTGAGTGTTTTGCGCTCTTTTTCCTTCAAAACAACCGTTTTCCAACCCGTTCTCTGATCTTTTTTTCTCGACTTCGCTATCATCAGCATTCCGAAAACTATCAGAGTTCCAATCATTGCAATACTGATATTAATCGTATATGATAAGGTCCCAAAGGCTGAATTTAAAACACTTGCAATTCCTTTTAAAAGAAAGACTGTAAGTGGAGCAGCAACCATTATCCAATTGGAAGTATTTTTTTGATCATTATATTGAAATACTTCGTTTTCTTCATCAAAATAAATCCATTTCGAATCCAAATAACCGATATATGTTTTCACAATTAACATTTCCCCGTCAATTTATTCTTGAGATAAAGTACTCCTATCATACACGAATTTTGGGTAAAGAGCAAATTCATTACTAGATGTAGATTTCCTCAAATAGGCAAATAAAAAACCACCCTCAGGTGGTTCTAAAAGTAGACAAACTATTTTAAAGTAAAATAAATTAAGCGATTCTGATGAGAAATAATAATGAGTTCCAATTTTTAGATTGAATCAAGATAAAACCGAAACTTTCCGCCGTGAGTAAAGTGCCTGAAACAATAACGTTTCAGGTACTCGGAATTATTGAGACCTTAGGCTCAATAATTAGTCATGGAACTTCGTAGAAGTTCGCTGACGTCCGTACTCACCTAAGGAAAGTTTTCAAGTTGAATTTGTCTTCAATTTAAAACCACCCGCAGGTGGTTCTCTATTTTATATCTTCGTCAAAGGTGTTGCGGTATCTGGCGAGGTATCTAGCACCTCAAAATCATGGCCGACAGCTAGATCTGCTCGAGCCAGTTGATTCTCCATGGTCATATGAGCCAATTCTTTGATATTGTTCTCTTTTGACAAATGTCCCAGATAAATCTTCTTGGTACGATTTCCCAAGGTTCGGATCATGGCATCGGCACCATCTTCGTTAGAAAGGTGGCCTAGGTCTGACAAGATCCGCTGCTTCAAGCGCCAAGCATAAGAACCTGCTCGAAGGATCTCTACATCATGGTTGGACTCAATCAGATAGCCATCAGCATCCGCGACGATGCCTGCCAAGCGATCGCTCACATAGCCCGTGTCCGTCAGCATGACGAAGCTCTTGCCATCCTTCATAAAGCGATAGAATTGAGGGGCAGCAGCATCGTGACTGACCCCAAAACTTTCGATATCGATATCGCCAAATGTCTTGGTCTTCCCCATTTCAAAAATGTGCTTTTGAGCATCATCGACCTTTCCTAGATACTTGGTGCCTTCCATAGCCTTCCAAGTTGCTTCATTTGCATATAGATCCATACCATATTTTCGCGCTAAAACACCCACACCATGGATATGGTCTGAGTGTTCGTGCGTAATCAAAATGGCATCTAAGTCTTCTGGTTTGCGATCAATTTCAGCCAATAGTCCCGTAATCTTTTTCCCTGATAACCCTGCATCAATAAGCAGTTTTTTCTTTGGTGTCTCAAGGTAGAAAGAATTCCCACTAGAACCTGAAGCTAAAATACTGTACTTAAATCCCTCTTCTGTCATTGACTCCTTATTCTTCCTCTTCTGTATCCCAGTCGTCTTTAATAGCATCTTTGTCGTACGGCAAGACAATGGTGAAAGTAGATCCCTTGCCATATTCACTCTTGGCCCAAATAAAGCCTTTGTGTTGCTTAACGATCTCCTTAGCAATGGCTAAGCCTAGACCAGTCCCACCTTGGGCCCGGCTACGCGCCTTATCCACTCGGTAAAAGCGATCAAAAATGCGTGGCAAGTCTTTCTTTGGAATCCCCAAGCCCTCATCTGAGATAGAGATAATCAACTGAGCATCTGTCGTTTTCATCCCTACCTTAATTTTTCCACCATCAGGTGAGTACTTGATGGCATTGTTCAAGATATTATCGATCACCTGGGTCATTTTATCCGTATCAATTTCCACCCAGATCGGAGTGATCGGGTATTCCCGGATCAGTTCATACTTCTTGGTATCTTCTTGCGATTGACTCTTGATCTTATCAAAGCGGTTCAAAATAAAGGTGATAAAGGCCGTAAAGTTGGTCAACTCGATGTCCAACTGACTGGTTTCATTATCGATTCGTGACAAGCTCAATAGATCTGTGACCATGCGCATCATGCGGTTGGTTTCATTGAGTGAAACTTTGACAAAATCTGGTGCTACCGGCTCTGACAAAGCGCCATCGTCTAGGGCTTCCAGATAGGATTTCACACTGGTCAAAGGAGTCCGTAATTCATGACTCACATTGGAGACAAAGAGGCGACGCTCCCGCTCTTCCTTGTCCTGCTCTGTCGTATCGTGCAAAACAGCTACCAGACCAGAGATAAAACCTGACTCGCGACGAATCAAAGCAAAGCGCACACGAAGACTTAAGTATTCCCCATTCTCATCTTGGGAATCAATGGTCAACTCTGGTACTTCTGTAATCAAGCTTCGTAGATCATAGTCATCTCCAAGTGAAAGCAAATCTAGAATACTGGTATTGAGCACCTCATCTGGATTAACATTCAATTGCTTGGCGGCCATTTCATTGACCATGATGATCTGACCACGTCTATTGGTCGCAAGCACCCCATCTGTCATGTAAGAAAGGATACTGGTCAAACGCTTGGTTTCTTGTTCCAAGTTTTCATGCGTCAGGCGAATAACCTCAGACAGATCATTGATACTATTGGTCATATCTGTCAGTTCTGGACTCCCTTGCATGTCGACCACTTCAGAATAGTCCCCTGCAATCAGATCCTTAATTTTGGCGTTTAATTGTCTGAGCTTAATATTGTCCCTACGGTTTTCTAACAAAAGCAAGGCTACCACAATGATAAACCCAACCGTAATTAGAACAAAGACAAAGTTCGACGACATTACAAATTGTTTTAGTTGATCAATCATTGTTTCTCATATAATATCCAACACCACGGCGGGTCAAGATATATTCTGGACGTCCCGGTGTGTCCTCGATTTTTTCACGCAAACGACGAACCGTCACGTCTACTGTCCGAACATCACCAAAGTAATCATAGCCCCACACCGTCTCAAGAAGGTGCTCACGAGTCATCACTTGACCGACATGGGTCGCAAGGTGATAGAGCAATTCAAATTCGCGATGGGTCAAGTCCAATTCTTTGTTGCCTTTTTGAACCAAGAAAGCATCTGGAAGAATGTGAAGATCACCAATGACAATTTCCGTATCGGCCTCATTTTCAAGCTGAGGATCAGCCGCAAACTCCGAACGACGCAACAAGGCCTTCACACGTGCTTGCAATTCCCGATTCGAGAAGGGTTTGGTCACATAGTCATCCGCACCGATTTCAAGTCCGATAACCTTATCAAATTCCGTATCTTTAGCAGATAGGACAATGATCGGCACATTGCTGGTCTTGCGAATCGTACGCGCCACTTCCAGACCATCAATCTCTGGCAACATCAAATCTAGAATAATAATATCCGGATTCTCAGCCGCAAAGACTTCCAAAGCTTCCCGGCCATCAAAGGCTGTCAAGACTTCATAGCCCTCTTTTGCCATGTTAAATTTGATAATATCTGAAATTGGTTTTTCATCATCAACTACTAATATTTTTTTCATCTTACATACCTGTTTCTAATGCTTCTTTTCCTAATCAATCTCTATCTTCTTATTATATCAAACTTATGAAGAAATGTGGAGCCTCAATTGCTGGACTTTCCAATAAGAAAGGGTAAAAAAGACCGAGAAGTTAAAATCTCAGTCTCAGAAAAAACGAATGATATGTAGAAGATAAAATCACTTGAGTGATTCTAAAACAAGTTAATTTCCTACTTGCTAGAAAGAATGAATCATTTATTAAAAACTTTCCGTCGTGAGAAAAGTGAGAGTGGGACAGAAATCGGTAATTCGTTAGAATTCGATTTCGTCGTCCCACCTCCGCACAGTTGAGTAGGGCTGTAAAAGCTGATGAAATCAGCGTAGTAGAGCCCACTCAACCACTGCGTCTTGCTCGATAATCCAAAGACAATTGAGAGACTAGAATTTCTGTCCCACTCTCACTCGGGAGTTTTGGAACTTCATAGAAGTTCGCTGACGTTCTTACTCACCTAAGGAAGGTTTTTTAGATTGTTTTATCCTCAATCTTTTTATTTTTTCATTATTTCTCAACACGTGATTTGTTGGCGACATCAGCTAGGATTTCTGCTACAAACTCATCCTGTTTAAACATTAAAACGGTATCTACTTTCAGAGGAGATACCGATCTTTCTTCTTTGAATAAGGAATCTAAAATTTCTGGCTTTCTCTATCTTTTAATTAATTGATTTCTTCAGAGAAAGACTGTAAATTTTTTGATATAATATCAAGGATGGATTGATAGATATTTAAAAGATAATGTTCAAAAGAATCACAGGTAAGAATTAAAAACATGTCAGTTTGGACAGAAGTCTCTCTACTATCATCCATGCAGAAACAAGATTATATGAAATAAAAGGAGTAACCAATGTCCGGAAACTATTCAACACGTGAATTCCGCGAGAAACTATATGATGACCTTCATGTTCGATTAAGAGATACAATGATTTTGATGTGTTCGATTTTTATTGCCTCTATAGGTCTAAATATGAATTCAACAGCTGTCATTATTGGAGCCATGCTGATTTCCCCTCTTATGACACCGATTGTTGGACTGGGGTTTGGTTTAGCTATTTTTGATACGCGTTTAATCAAGCAATCTCTACAGGTTTTATTTACTCAAGTATTGGTCAGTTTGCTTGTCTCGACTCTATATTTCTGGATTTCTCCCTTATCTTATGCAAGTAGCGAATTGATTGCACGAACCTCTCCAACCATTTGGGATGTTCTCATTGCTATTGCTGGTGGGATAGCAGGTGTCATTGGTTCAAGGAAAAAAGAAGCAAACAATATCGTGCCAGGAGTAGCCATTGCAACAGCTCTGATGCCACCTATCTGTACTGCAGGCTATGGTTTAGCTAACGGAAATGTACGATTTTTATTTGGGGCTCTCTATCTTTTCTTGATCAACTGTGTCTTTATCATGCTAGCCAACATTGTTGGAACAAGAATTTTGATGAGAAAATCTCCCTTAAGTTCATTTAAAGAGCTAAACATTAAAATGAGAATTGGGTTGATATCCTTGATTGTATTATTGGTTCTTCCAGCCAGCTATTCAGCAGTCACTCTGACGATGGATCAAGCACGAAAAGAAGGGATCAAACAGTTTGTAGGAAAAGAGTTCGCCAATCACACGGTCATTAATCAAGTCTACAAGTCAAGGAACAATGAATTGGTCTTGACGGTTGTTGGAGATCCGATTTCAGAAGAAGAATTAGAAACCCTCCACCAAAAACAAGCCTCTTACGGTATTCAATCTGTTCAATTGAAAGTCAATCAAGTCCATAATTCGACAAAATTAGATAGTGAGACGACCAAGGAATTTTACGAAAACATTGACAAGTATATCGATCAAAAACTCTCTGAAAAAGATTCACAAAACGATCTCGTAAAAGAAAATAAAGCAGACAAGGACTGAGGATAGTCAACTTATCTAACTCATGGAAGCAAATCTTGGGAAGATATCCTATATCCAAAAGTTAATGGATAGAAAGGATTGTTGATGAGGATACTATTTGTGGTGGTTTGACCAACCATTACTAGCTCAGGTTAAACAAAATAGAAAAAGCAACAACTGAAATAGTTGTTGCTTTTTCTTACTAAAAAATATTTCTCAGACTGTGATCGTTTTATTTCTCAACGCGGGATTTATTTGCAATATCTGTAAGAATTAATTCTACAAATGCATCCACTGACATGGTTTCTGTTTCTTTTTGACCATAACGACGCACGTTTACAGCCTTGTCTTCCATTTCCTTGTCACCAACAATCAATTGGTAAGGAATTTTTTGAGTTTGTGAAGCACGGATCTTGAACTGCATTTTTTCATTGCGTTCATCCACATCTGCACGAACACCACGGTCACGAAGTTTCTTAGCCACTTCCCAAGCATAGTCTACGTGTTTTTCGTTAGAAACTGGGATAAGAGTTACTTGGTGAGGAGCAAGCCAGGTTGGGAAAGCTCCCTTGTAGTTTTCAATCAAGATCGCAGTAAAGCGTTCCATGGTTGAGATAACCCCACGGTGGATCATGACTGGACGGTGTTCTTCGCCATCTGCTCCGATGTAATGAAGATCAAAGCGTTCTGGAAGCAAGAAGTCCAATTGGATGGTAGAAAGAGTTTCTTCTTTACCAAGAGCTGTTTTCACTTGGATATCCAATTTTGGTCCGTAGAAGGCTGCTTCCCCTTCTGCTTCATAGTACTCAACACCCATATCATCAACAGCGGCTTTCAACATGCGTTGAGCATTTTCCCACATTTCATCGTTGTCAAAGTATTTGTGTTTATCTTCAGGATCACGGTAAGACAAGCGGAAACGGTAATCCGTCAAGTTAAAGTCTTCATACACATCGATGATCAATTGAAGGATCTTCTTGAATTCTTCCTCGATTTGTTCTGGAGCCACAAAGGTATGACCATCATTCAGAGACATTTCACGCACACGTTGAAGTCCTGTAAGGGCACCAGATTTTTCATAACGGTGCATCATCCCAATTTCAGCGATACGGATTGGCAATTCACGGTAAGAATGCACATGGTGTTTGTAGACTTCAATGTGGTGTGGGCAGTTCATTGGACGAAGAACAAACTCTTCTCCATCTCCCATATCCATTGGTGGGAACATGTCTTCACGGTAGTGATCCCAGTGACCTGAAGTCTTATAAAGTTCTACAGAAGCAATTGGTGGAGTGTAGACGTGTTGGTAGCCTGCTGCTACTTCTTTATCAACGATATAGCGTTCCAACTCACGACGGATGGTCGCACCATTTGGCAACCAGAATGGAAGACCTTGACCAACTTCTTGAGAAATCATGAACAAATCAAGCTCTTTACCAAGTTTACGGTGGTCACGTTCTTTAGCTTCTTCACGCATTTGGAGATAGTTCTTCAAGTCTTTCTTGTCAAACCAAGCGGTACCATAGATCCGTTGCATCATCGCGTTGTCGCTATTACCACGCCAGTAAGCACCAGCCACATTCAAAAGGTGGAAGATTTGGATGCGACCAGTTGATGGGACGTGTGGGCCACGGCAAAGGTCTACGTACTCACCTTGACGGTAGATGGTCAACCCACCTTCGTCTTCTGAGTGTTCTTCGATCAATTCTAATTTGTATGGATCATTTTTGAAGATTTCACGCGCTTCATCTTTAGTCACTTCTTCACGAATAGATGGGAAGTTTTCTTTGACGATTTTTTTCATTTCTTCTTCGATACGAGGAAGGTCTTCGTTAGAGATTTGACCAGCTTGGT
>CAUSWL010000045.1:0-10428 GCA_963535345.1 uncultured Streptococcus sp. | reverse complement strand
TGATTCCAGCATAATCAAAGAGTTCCAAGTCATTGAGACCATCCCCAAAGACCATGACATTCTCTGGTTTCAAGTCTAGATGTTCCACCACCTTGGCTACACCAGTTGCTTTGGATCCTGAAATTGGCACGATATCAGATGAATGTTCATGCCAACGCACCATGCGAAGTTTATCCGACAAAGACTCTGGTAAGTGCAAGTCATCCCCTTTATCTTCAAAGGTCCACATCTGGTATATATCTGCTTTTTCATGGAAGTTAGGATCCACATCCAAGTTCGGATAAATCGGATCAATAGCCTCACTGATCAGTTCTGTTCGCGTGGAGAGTTTGGCATCATGACTGCCAACCAAGCCATACTCAATTTCCTCTCGCTTAGTCCAAGAAATGAACTCCTCAACATCTGACTTGTCAATCTGATGCTGATAAATGACCTGGCCTTTTTTATCTTCGATATAAGCCCCATTTAGAGTTACAAAAAAGTCAGGTTTGAGCTCACGAATCTCTGGAACAACACCAAAAATACCGCGCCCAGAGGCAATTCCTGTTAAGATTCCTTTTTCACGCAACTGTTTAAAGACAGTGGGAATTGTAGCTGGAATAAAACCTGTCTTTGACGTACGCAAGGTATCATCAATATCAAAAAAGACGATTTTAATCTTTTTTGCCTTGTATTTTAATTTCGCATCCATCTCTCTACCTCTTTTCCATCACTCCTTCCATTATACCATAAACCTTAGGAAATTCCTTTTTTGAAAAAAGATGAAAATCCTATCAAAAAGAGAGCCAGTATAACTAGCCCTCTCTTTTCATCCTAGAACATCTCTAGAGCAATCATGGTAATCATCGTTGCATCATAGTAGTTGTCCAAAGGTAAATCTTGTGTGAAAATGTATTTATTTTGCTGAAGAAGTTTCAGATAGCCTTCTCCCTTGTCAGACGCGTAGGTAATCGGTGCCAAGAAACTACCTGCCTGGTATTGATTGAGGGCCGTTCCGTTCAAGTCATAACCAGCATAAATGCGTTGCTCTTTCATAAAGAAATCCATCATCTTTTGAACGAGTTTTTGGCTTCTTTCATCCTGGCTCTGTGACAAGTGATAAGGCAAACGGCAAGCGTTATAAGAGTACGCCCCATCGTATTGAGATTCGATTGTGTTGGCATCAACAAGACGTGCCCCTGACTTCTCAGCCCAGATAAAGTCTGGCAAGAGACCCGTATCAGAATGAGAACTGATTTGCTCCAATTGCCCAAGCATCTTATCCTTAATGTCTAACCACTGTTTATTTCCAGTCAGGTCATAGAAAGATTGGAAATAGTGAGGAAGAGTATCAGACGTCCGCATCAAGTAATAGTAATCGGAATCCTTGTTGGCCCAGTTCCCTACTGTCAGAACACCTGTCTCTTCGTTGAAATTGTATTGAAGGATATCAGCCAAGATCTTTTTAGCTTGTTCTTGGTATTCCTGTGCTTTATCTGGCCACTGTTTGGCAGCTTCAATTAAAGAATAAGCGATATAGAGATCTCCATCAGTTGCATTTTGTTTCTCGACCATTTCGCTATCATTTTTGATCACTTGCTTCCAAGACATCAACTGCGTTCCCTCAATACGATGATTTTGGTAGTAACGATAAAGACTCTCAAAATCTGCTTGTGTTGCTTGCCCTTTTTGGGCTGCTAAAACCGTTATGAGCATGCCGTAACTTTGGGCCTCTGATAGAACTGTCGTTTCCTCAGAATCATTCGTCGTACGAACATAAGACTGATCGCCTTTTGTAACAAGGAACTGCTGACTCCATTGGCTGTAAATTCGATTACGCATCTCGATTTTAGTCCTTCCTCTTACTAAAAACAAGGCTAAACAAAAGATAGAAAGGATGAGCACAAACCAGACATATTTTAATTTATTCGTTTTCATAGAACCTCCTATCCTGCAAATCGCTTGGTTTTAACCCACTTGGTTTCTTTTCGTCGGAGTACCTTGTCCAGCACGATTGAAGAAATGGAATCAACGGATACAACGATAAACATCTGTGCATAAGAGAAATAGGCTGCCAAGGCCAACCAGATTTGTTTAGTCGTCGCTTGTCCAAACTGACTTGCCAATGCTGTCATAATTTGCATCAGATAAAGACCAATCATGAGAATCCAGTTGAAGAGCATGAGCTGGGCGATGTAGATATTGTCCGCATCAAAAGCAAATGGAACCCTGACATCTGGGAAGAAAAGATTAAGGCAGATTGCTAGCACATTCGCTAGGAAAATCAAATCCGATAGGACAATGGCAAAGTTAAACCAAAAGAAAACACAAGAATAGTTAAAGACTTCTAGTTTAACGCGCCAGTTTGCTCTGCCAAATAAATGCTTAAAGTTCGAGAGAACTACTTCATAATTTCCTTTTGCCCAACGTTTACGTTGCATATAGTAACTTTTTAAGGTCTCAGGTTCTTGTTGGAAAGCCTCTGAATTATAGGCAAGGGCAATCAATTTACCACTCTGCATGATTTTGAAGGAAATATCGGTATCCTCTGTCAAGGCACCATTTTTCCAACCACCGATACTCTTTACAAAGTCGGTTTGAATGATAAAGTTAGTTCCTGGAATACGCCCAATTTTAAAGAGATGCCACATTCCAACGTGGTGCACGCGCTGAGTAACAACGATCTCTTGGTTAATACAACGTGTCAAGAAATTTTGATTGGCGTTTCGAGTCTTGTTGCGACCGAAAGATGCCACGTGACGTTCTGGGTCCTTCATCACTTCTTTCACAAGGAAATAGAGGGCATTTTTTTCAGGCATGGCATCTGCATCATAAACACAGATGTATTCACCTGTTGCCACCTCCAAAGCATCATTTAGAACGCCTGCTTTTCCTCCCGTACCAGTACGGTCGATAATAGTCAGATTTCTTTCTGCATATTCAGGCATGGCTTGTACAGACAAACACTCTGCATAGGTATTATCTGAACAGTTATCCGCAAACAAGAGCAACTCCACACGGTCGTGAGGATAGTTCATATCCAAGATAGCTTTTGCCGTTTGGGCAATAACCACATCCTCATTATGAGCAGGAACAACAATGGTGACCTTCGGATAATAAGGTAGCGGCGAAGTGTCTACACGAAAATCACTGTGTTTAAACCAAAAGTGTACTGCCGAAAAGAGAATTACCAAGCCCCATGCCAGAGAAATCCAAATTGTAAGCAAGGTAAAAATCATTAACATTTGACTAATCATGATTCACCGCCTTAAAATTTTTGTTCACTCGATGGTAAAGAATATTGTATGCAATAAATAGTATGATAAAACAAATGCCAAAGGCGAGACTGAGCCCCAAAGCAATACCAAAAAATAGTTCGGTTAAAGTCATGTTTCCCTCCTAATATTCTACAATTACATCTGTCTCTAATTGACGTTTGAGATGACTGGCAACATCCGCGTAGTCTTGGTATTTATCGTTATTATCAGAGTTAATCACCAAATAGCCTGTTTGGAACTGAATTCCTTGATTGCCATCTTCTCCATGAAAAACTAAACTGCTCAGTTTCTCCTGCAAACCATTCAAATAAAGTTCCTTCAAAGAATGTTGGCTACTACTCGATAGAACGAGAAAATTACCATCCGAAACGTAATAGAGCTTATCATTGTAACTCAATTCCTGAGCAATCACCTCTTGAATGCGACTGAGCATCTGGTTATGTTCTTTGGGTTTAATCTGGAAGAACAAATCTTCATGTGCCCAATGAATCAATAAGGACTGTACCATCACATCACTTTGTTCAGTGATCATAGCTTGGTAATCTGCTCGAGCTTCGTCCTCCTGTTCTTGGACCTTTGAGGCCACCTTGAAGAAATAATAACGAACCTTAAGTAGAATCCCAATCAAAAGTGGAAAACTGATTAATAAGAAGATCAGTTGAATGATCGGGATATAAACCACACCCGCAACCAAAACGATAAGTCCAAAACCAAATGCTAAGATAAGGGTCCAAGTAAGCAAAAGGTCAGATAATACCAACACTGCAAACAAGGCTAAAGCTAAAAACAAGATTTGTTCTAAAATGATTGCTCGAGCATACAAAAAACAAAGCACCAAAAGAATGACCTCACAAGCAAGCAAAGCCATAAGCCAGTTTTTAAATTGACTCCAATTTTTCATTTTATCTTATTTCCCCCCTTTGAATTCAGATACAAAAGTCGCTGCCCCAAAGTACTGTTGAATGGATTGTACGATTCGTTCAGAAGCTCTTCCATCTCCATAAGGATTTGGTGCCTGAGACATTTGTCCATAAAGAGTTTCATCTGTTAAGAGTGCTGCCATCGCTTCTTTCACACGTACTGGATCCGTACCAACTAGCTTCAACGTACCTGCTCTTACTCCTTCTGGACGTTCCGTCGTGTCACGAAGGACAAGGACAGGTTTGCCGAGAGAAGGCGCCTCTTCCTGAACACCTCCAGAGTCAGTCATGATAAAATAGCTTCTTGAAGCCAAATTATGAAAATCAAGTACATCTAAAGGCTCGATCAAGTGAATACGATCGTGACCAGCTAAGATATCGTTTGCTGCTTCTTGCACAGCAGGGCTAAGGTGAACAGGATAAACAACTTCAATTTCCTGATGAAGATCGACCATCTCACGTAAAGCTGTAAAGACATTTCTCATTGGTTGACCTTGATTCTCACGACGGTGCATGGTTACCAATACAAGTTTCTTATCTGGATCCAATTGATCTAGAACATCATGATAGTAATCCGATTGAACGGTTAGTTTCAAGGCATCAATGGCTGTATTTCCCGTAATGACAATAGCAGACTCAGGGTGATTTTCCTTGAGGAGATTTTCTTTACTCTCACTAGTTGGAGCAAAATAAAGATCCGCTAAGTTATCAGTCATCTGACGATTCATTTCTTCTGGGAAAGGAGAATACTTATCAAAGGTCCTTAGACCAGCTTCAACGTGGCCGATACGTACCTGATTATAGAAAGCAACTAAACTTGCTGCAAAAGTTGTCGTTGTATCTCCATGAACAAGAATTATATCTGGAAGTTCTTGCTTAACAACTGGATCAAACTTTTCTAAAATTTTTCCAGTAATATCTAAGAGGGATTGATTTTTCCCCATAATATCCAGGTCATAATGTGGCTCGATGCTAAAAGTTTCAAGAACTTGATCTAGCATTTGGCGATGCTGAGCTGTCGCAACTGTGATCGTCTCAATGCTGTCACTATGTTTTTGCAATTCTAACACTAAAGGGGCCATTTTAATAGCTTCTGGTCGTGTTCCAAAAACAACCATCACTTTCAGTTTCTTCATTATGCTATCCTTCTACTATAATAAAAAATAAAATTTGATAAATCGTATTAATTTGTGTATCGAATAGTTCCGATTTCAATTAATTTGACTTTCATAATTATTTTACCGTCAATTTATTTATATGTCAAATTTTTTCCAAATTATATTATTTCATTTCATTTAATTTTAACAATTTGTAACCTTTTTGTAACAATATTATTTACAACCTTTATAAAGCCTTATTTTAGGAAATTTTAAGACTTTTCAAAAGGATCCGTATTTTAAAAAACTAAACCTTATATGTTTTTTTCGATATTTATTTTTATCTTGATATTTCAAACAATTATATTTTATCACTTTGAAGAATAAATCAAACAATTTAAAACAAAAAAAACCTTTTTCGAATGAAAAAGGGACTGTGATTGTTTACTATATCTAAAATTTAAACCTTATAAAATTTGCCTTAAAACAAATTTTTTGACAGATATAAAACAAGGTCACCGATATCTTCACACACCACATTCATGGCCGGTTGATGGTTCTGATACCAAACACCCGTCCCATCTGGAATATAGCCTCGTTTGATGTACAATCTCTGGGCAGGTCCATACCCTGAATGGAGCCCAACACCAAGGGTCACCTTATCCGATATGAGCCTAACTCGTTTTTCTGCTTCTTCCAGCAAGAGATTTCCAATACCTTGATTTTGAAAAGGTTCAAAGACATTGAAATCTGAAAGTTCTGGAGCCATTCCAGCAAAGGGACCCTGCTTAGCGCAGGGTAAAATCGTAATGTAACCCGCTACAGCACCCTCAACCTTTGCAACTAAGACTTCTCTCTCCCCACTTTCTTGTTCCTTAAAGTATCGAGTTAAAATCTCCTCTCTACTTGGCCAACCTTGGCTGATAAATCCTCGAGATAGTTCTTTTATGTCAGATTCTTGCATTTTTCTAATTGAACATGTCGTCTTCATAAGCTGCTCCTTTATAGCTTTCTCCTACCATTATAGCACGATAATAAAGATTAAAAGAAAAACCTAGTAAGATAAAAGAATCTTACTAGGTCAACATGGAATCCTTTCTAACAAAATCCTATAAAAATCTGAAAAAGAGGTCCACCCAGACTGAACTCGCCTTCTCATTTCCATGCTCGTGAAAAAAAGACCCGTCGGGGTCTTATTCGCTTTCTTATTTCCGAGCTCATGAAAAAGATGTCCACTGGACCTCAACTCGCTCTCTCATTTCCATGCTCGTGAAAAAAAGACCCGTAAGGGTCTTTTCTTTAATCTTCGTTTACGAAAGGCATCAAAGCCATTACGCGAGCGCGTTTGATAGCTGTTGTTACTTTACGTTGGTTTTTAGCTGAAGTTCCTGTTACACGACGTGGAAGAATTTTACCACGTTCTGAAACGAAACGGCTAAGAAGCTCAGTATCTTTGTAATCAACATATTCGATTTTGTTAGCTGCGATGTAATCAACTTTTTTACGGCGTTTGAATCCGCCACGACGTTGTTGAGCCATGTTTTTTCTCCTTTATAATTTTAGTTGTCCATTAGAATGGTAAATCATCATCTGAAATATCCAAAGGATTTGTTGCTCCAAATGGATTTTCATCACGTGAAAAGTCTGGTACTGAATTTGTAGGCGCTGAATAGTTTGCAGTTGGTGCAGAATAAGCTCCACCTGTGTGACCCTCACGCACACTACGGCTTTCCAACATTTGGAAATTCTCAGCCACGACCTCTGTCACGTAGACACGTTGTCCTTGCTGGTTATCGTAACTACGAGTCTGGATACGACCTGTCACCCCGATAAGTGAGCCTTTTTTAGCCCAGTTAGCAAGGTTTTCAGCCTGTTGGCGCCACATAACGACATTGATAAAATCAGCCTCACGTTCGCCATTTTGACTCTTAAATGTACGGTTTACTGCAAGAGTAAAAGTCGCAACTGCTACATTTGATGGGGTATAACGCAACTCAGCGTCACGTGTCATACGCCCTACAAGTACAACATTGTTAATCATAGTTTACCTTCTTACGCGTCAGTTTTGACGATCATGTGACGAAGAATGTCAGCGTTGATTTTTGAAAGACGGTCAAACTCTTTAAGAGCTGCGTCGTCGTTTGCTTCAACGTTAACGATGTGGTAAAGTCCTTCACGGAAATCTTGGATTTCGTATGCAAGACGACGTTTTTCCCAATCTTTTGATTCAACAACAGTTGCACCGTTGTCAGTCAAGATAGAGTCAAAACGTGCTACCAAAGCGTTTTTCGCTTCTTCTTCAATGTTTGGACGAATGATATAAAGAATTTCGTATTTAGCCATTGATATGTTCCTCCTTTTGGTCTAATGACCCCTAGTCTTTGCAAGGGGTAAGTGAGGTTTGCTCACAATAAACTATTATACTAGAAAAACTGATAGATAGCAAGAGAAAAAGATAAAAATGAAAAATAACTCTATTGATTAGAAATAATATTCTCTTTCAGTTCTAAAGCTCTGGCCATCTCTTTCAAAATGAAGAATAGTGAAAAGCCGACTATTACTAAAAAGAATCCTAAGTAAATAAAGGCTTCTACAAAACCTAGAGCATCAATCAGCCACCCCGTCAGAGGAAAAATAACAATCATACTCAGGCTGAACATCATGGAGTAGACACTTAGCATGGTTGCACGTACCTCACTTGGGAGTCGCTTTTGTAAATCGTTGTCAAAAATCGGTTGAAAGAGAGCATATAAGGCGTTACTAATCAAATAAATCAAAATATAAATCAGTGGCGTACCAAAGTAGGAAAGTAAGTAGGTCACTCCCGTCAAGAGTACAAGAATGGGAAAGAGCTTTAAGGCTGCATACTTCTTTCCAATCTTACTCGCTAGATAAACTGCCCAGATATTCAAAACACTGCCGATTAACATGACCATCGAAATCTGCCATCCTTCTAAGTCCGGCAGTTGATTTTGATAGTAAAAATAAAACATGCACATCAGGGTTACGATGATTTGGGACAGAATCATCCAACCAAAAAGACTGGGATTTCTCTGCAGCTCCTCTTTAACAGTCAACATAATCTTTTTCATGGTCAGACGCTCAGATTTTTGCGCTTTAACACTAGGCTCTTTTAGCATCCAAGTTAGGAAAAGAACGATCATAGAAGTGGCAATCATGATATAGTAGGTCAAGTGCAATTGACCATGGACAAAAAATCCCGCTAAAACGGTCCCCAAAGACCGAGTTCCTTCTGCTACTCCTGACATAAAACTTGAGATAGACAAGTAGCGCTCTTTTAATCCAGCCTCCACGGCCGAATCATAAACCATGGCTGCACTCGTCCCCGAATCAAAATTATAAGACAAGGCACTCACCACCATCGCGAGTGCATAAATCCAAAAATTACCTTGCCCTAGTAACATGAGAATAGACGACGCAATCCCAGCAATCCGACTGAGATAAAGATTGGTTTTATATGAATAGCGGTCAGCTAACATTCCAGAGGGAATTTCACAAATGACACTGGTGGCATGAAAAATACTTTCCAACAAACCAATCTGCCAAAGTGACATCCCATTTTGACTGAGAAATAGAATCCAAAAGCTAGTAATGCCCAAAAAGGCAAAAAATTCTACCCCAGCCATGAGACCAATATTCTTCCGATAATTTGGTATAAACATCATTTCTCCTTTAACAAGTGTATATATCCTTTTGTCTGTCACTTGTTAATCCTGACTTTACATGTTCCTCACCTTTTCCTTCAAGTATTATGGTGTTTTGAAAAAACGCCTATTGTGGCGTTTTAATCTTTTTATGGTTTGATACGGTGCAACATACGTGGGAATGGAATAGCTTCACGGATGTGTTTGGTTCCAGCTGCAAAAGTGACCATACGTTCAATACCGATACCAAATCCACCATGTGGTACTGTACCATATTTACGAAGGTCAAGGTAGAATTCATATTCTGTACGATCCATTCCAAGTTCTTCCATTTTAGCGACAAGGGCATCGTAGTCTTCCTCACGCATAGAACCACCGATGATTTCTCCATAACCTTCTGGAGCAAGCAAGTCTGCACAAAGCACGCGCTCTGGATTTCCAGGAACTGGTTTCATGTAGAAGGCCTTGATAGCTGCTGGGTAGTTCATGACAAATGTTGGCACACCAAAGTGGTTTGAAATCCAAGTTTCGTGTGGTGAACCAAAGTCATCACCATGCTCAAGATGTTCGTAGTCAGCGTCTTCATCATTCTCATGCTCTTGCAAGAGGTCAATGGCTTGATCGTAAGTGATACGTTTGAATGGCTCTGCAATGTAGCGTTTCAAGAGCTCTGTATCACGTTCCAAGGTTTCCAAGGCTTGAGGCGCACGATCAAGGACACCTTGAAGAAGAGCTTTCACATAAGCTTCTTGCAAGTCAAGTGACTCATCGTGTGTCAAGTAGGAGTACTCTGCGTCCATCATCCAGAACTCAGTCAAGTGACGGCGCGTTTTTGATTTTTCAGCACGAAATACTGGACCAAAGTCAAAGACACGACCAAGAGCCATAGCCCCTGCTTCTAGGTAAAGCTGACCTGATTGACTCAAGTAGGCTGGTGTTCCAAAGTAGTCTGTTTCAAAGAGTTCTGTTGAATCTTCTGCTGCGTTTCCTGAAAGAATAGGGCTATCAAACTTCATGAAGCCGTTCTTATCAAAGAACTCATAAGTTGCATAGATGATGGCGTTACGGATTTGCATCACAGCCACTTGCTTACGAGAGCGGAGCCACAAGTGACGGTTGTCCATCAAGAAGTCTGTTCCGTGTTCTTTTGGTGTGATTGGGTAGTCTTGAGATTCACCAATCACTTCGATGTCTGTAATATCCAACTCATAGCCAAACTTAGAACGTTCGTCTTCTTTGACAATTCCTGTCACATAAACAGAAGTTTCTTGGCTTAGGCGTTTGATGACATCAAACTTCTCAAGTCCCACTTCTTCACCAAATTTTTCTACAAAGTTTGGTTTAAAGGCTACACCTTGGAAGAAAGCTGTTCCATCACGCAATTGCAAGAAGGCAATTTTCCCTTTTCCTGATTTGTTGGCAACCCAGGCTCCGATGGTCACTTCTTGACCAACGTAGTCTTTTACATCGATAATTGTTACACGTTTTG
>CAUSWL010000044.1:0-10778 GCA_963535345.1 uncultured Streptococcus sp. | reverse complement strand
GTTAGAAAGGAGATGAACTAATGGTTTATACTTCACTTTCCTCAAAAGCTGGCAACTACCCTTATCAGCTCAACATTGCCCACCTCTATGGAAACCTCATGAATACCTACGGGGACAATGGAAACATCCTCATGCTCAAGTATGTGGCTGAAAAATTGGGGGCACATGTGACGGTTGACATCGTTTCTCTCCATGATGACTTTGATGAAAAACACTATGATATTGCCTTTTTCGGTGGCGGTCAAGACTTTGAACAAAGCATCATCGCAGGCGACCTTCCTGCTAAAAAAGAGAGCATTGACAACTACATCCAAAACGACGGAGTAGTTCTAGCCATCTGCGGTGGTTTCCAACTATTGGGGCAATATTATGTTGAGGCTTCAGGGAAACGCATAGAAGGGCTAGGGGTCATGGGCCACTACACCCTCAACCAGACCAACAACCGCTTTATCGGTGACATCAAAATTCACAATGAAGATTTTGATGAAACCTACTATGGCTTTGAAAATCACCAGGGACGTACCTTCCTCTCAGATGACCAAAAACCACTGGGACAGGTGGTCTATGGAAATGGAAACAACGAAGAAAAAATCGGCGAAGGGGTTCATTATAAGAATGTCTTTGGTTCCTACTTCCACGGACCTATCCTCTCTCGTAATGCCAATCTAGCTTATCGCCTAGTCACTACTGCCCTCAAGAAAAAATACGGTCAGGACATCCAACTCCCTGCCTATGAGGACATCCTCAGTCAAGAAATCGCTGAAGAATACAGCGACGTCAAAAGCAAGGCAGACTTTTCTTAAAGAAATGAAAGCTATATCAAAGAACTCCCCTATCTTGTCGGAGTTCTTTTTGCCTATTCTTTTACCCTTCTCCCTTGCATTTTCTCTCTTTTTTTGCCAAAATAGAGGGGTAGAAAGAAGGTAGCATATGTCTAAATTACAACAAATCGTAACATATCTTGAATCAGAAAAACTAGACGTCGCTGTCGTATCTGACCCCGTCACAATCAATTACCTCACTGGCTTTTACAGTGATCCCCATGAACGCCAAATGTTCCTTTTTGTCCTAGCGAATCAGGAACCCCTCCTCTTTGTCCCAGCCCTTGAGGTTGAGCGTGCAAGCAGCACTGTTTCCTTCCCAGTTGTGGGCTATGTGGATTCTGAAAATCCATGGCAAAAAATGAAACATGCTCTTCCACAACTTGACTTCAAACGTGTCGCTGTTGAGTTTGACAATCTCATCTTGACCAAATATCATGGCTTGAAAACAGTCTTTGAAACTGCTGAGTTTGAAAACCTCACACCTCGTATCCAACGCATGCGCCTCATCAAATCAGCTGACGAAGTGCAAAAAATGATGGTTGCAGGTCTCTATGCGGACAAGGCTGTTAAGGTTGGTTTTGATAATATTTCTCTTGATAAGACAGAGACAGATATCATCGCTCAAATAGACTTTGCTATGAAACGTGAAGGCTATGAAATGAGCTTTGATACCATGGTCTTGACTGGTGATAATGCTGCAAATCCACACGGCATTCCAGCAGCTAATAAGGTTGAAAATGATGCTCTTCTCCTCTTTGACCTTGGTGTTCTAGTCAACGGCTATGCGTCAGATATGACTCGTACAGTCGCAGTCGGCAAACCTGACCAATTCAAGAAAGACATTTACAACTTGACTCTTGAAGCCCAACAAGCTGCTCTTGACTTTATCAAACCAGGTGTGACTGCCCATGAAGTGGACCGTGCTGCCCGTGAGGTCATCGAAAAAGCTGGTTACGGCGAGTACTTCAACCACCGTCTCGGTCACGGTATCGGTATGGATGTCCACGAATTCCCATCTATCATGGAAGGAAACGACATGGTCATCGAAGAAGGCATGTGCTTCTCTGTTGAACCAGGTATCTATATCCCTGGTAAAGTCGGTGTCCGTATTGAAGACTGCGGTGTTGTTACCAAGAATGGCTTTGACCTCTTTACAAGCACCAGCAAAGACTTGCTTTATTTTGATTAATATTCTTCGAAAATCTTCCCACAATAAAACGCATAGTATCAAGGTTTCAAGACCTGATACTATGCGTTTTTCTTATTTGAAAGACTTTTGACTCAGCCTCTTTACTTAATCTTCTTGATACTTTGACTAAGAATAAATCCTACAATCATCCCTACCATATTTTGCATGAAATTTGGTAAAATTTCTGGTAGTGCTGCTGCCCAGCCATTCATCAATGTAGAACCCAAGGCGTACCCCCCTACCATGGCAATCGTTGCTAAGATAAGGCCTAACCACTGAGTTTTTCCTTTAAATCCTGCGAAAAATCCCTGCAAGCCATGGTTGACCAAGCTAAAGAACATCCACTGAGGATAGCCTGATAAGAGGTCAATCAAGAAACCTGCTAGTCCTCCTACTACAGCCCCTTCACGACTACCAAAGTAGAAGGCAGTAAAGAAGACACCCGCATCTAAAAGAGTTAGAATGCCTGTCGGTGTTGGAATTTTTAAGAAATAACCTAGAACCACAGAGAGGGCGGTTAATAGGGATACAAGGGCGATTTTAGTTGTTTTGGTTTGCTTCATATTGTCTCACTCCATACTGATCTGCTTGTGCAATGGCACGGTAAACGAAAGCCTTAGAGCTTTCTACTGCTGGTAAAAGTTCATCACCTTTGACTAGGTGACTGGCAATGCTAGAGGCAAAGGTACAACCTGCACCAGCATTTTGCCCTTGGATAACAGGATTTTCTAGGACTGTAAAGTTTTGTCCATCATAAAAGACATCTACAGCCTTGTCCTGACTAAGGCGATTGCCTCCCTTGATAATGACTGCTGGCGCTCCTAATTCATGCAATTTCTGTGCCGCAGTTTTCATATCTTCAAGGGTTTTAATCTCTTGATCTGCTAGTAATTCTGCTTCAGGAAGATTAGGCGTAATCACACTAACATAAGGGAAAAAACGAATCAGTTCTTGGCAGAGCTCACTAACAGCTACGTCGTGCGTTTCCTTGCAGACCAAGACAGGATCCAATACCACAGGAACTCCTGGGCGTTGCTTGATAAAGTCCAATGCCTTTTCAGCCACACTGACAGTTGGTAGAAGACCAATCTTAATCCCTGCAAATTCCACATCACGCAAGCTATCTAATTCATGTTGAAAAATGGTATCGTCAGTTGGAAAGACTTCAAAGCTCTTTTCCGTCAAGGCTGTCAAACAGGTCACTGCTACAAAGCCATGCAAGCCGTTCAAGGTATAGGTAGCCAAATCCGCGGACAAACCACCACCACTAAAAATATCATTTCCAGAAAGTGCTAAAATACGATTATTCTTCATAACGAATCTCCTTTAAATACAAACCATTTGGTGCTGCAGTGGGACCTGCAAGCTGCCTGTCCTTTTTCTCCAAGATGAGGTCAATCTGCTCTACTGGCATGCGGTTATTGCCGATTTTGAGCAGTGTCCCCACCATATTGCGAATCTGCTTATACAAGAAACCATTCCCTGAAAAGGTAAAGGTCAAAAACTGCCCTGTCTCATCAACACTAAGACTGGCTTCTGTAATGGTCCGAACCTTGTCCTCTACACTAGTCCCAGATGCTGTAAAACCGGTAAAATCGTGGGTTCCTTCTAATTTCTTGACAGCTATCTGCATCCGCTCCACATCGAGCGGATAGGGAAAGTGAGTAGCATAGTGACGGCGCATCGGATTTTTAGGACGACCCCTATCTACTATAAACTCATAGGTCTTGCTATGTTTTGCATAACGGCAATGAAAATCATCCGCCACAATCTCAATCGAAATCACATCGATATCTTCTGGAGACTGGGTATCCAGAGCAAAACGGAGTTTTTCCTCATCCATCTGATAGGGCAGATCAAAATGAATAACCTGTCCCAGAGCATGGACCCCACTATCCGTCCTACCAGCACCATGAACAGCGATGGCTTGCCCCTTATTGAGTCTCGTTAAGGTTTTCTCAATTTCCTCTTGAACGCTCCGCGCATGAGGCTGGCGCTGAAAACCAGCAAAGGCATAACCGTCATAGGAAATGATTGCTTTATATCTTGTCATAACTTCTATTTTATCAGGAAATAAAAGTGTAAACAAGTTTAAAAACCAATAATTGTCTGGGTACAAAATTCCCAGAAAGAAAAACTTAGGAAATTAATCCTAAGCTCTCTTTTGAAGTGCGTACATAACAAAGATAGAAGTGACAATCAACCAACATCCTAAAATGGTGAAGACCAACATACCGTTTTGAGTCACCAAGCCAATCGCCCCAAGAATAAACGGTGTCGTAAAGGCCCCAAAGCTACATCCTAGCACTGCAAAAGATGTTGCCTGATTAAGGAGCTTGGCTGGGATCCTTTCGGAAAGAAGCTGAAAAACAGTGGTCAAGGCCACACTGTAAGAAAAACCTGCCACAACACTTCCAACTACCATCACACCCAATGACGGAGACAAGGCAATCACAATCTGCCCCAATCCAAAGGTGATACCTGACCAAAGGAGCAATCTTTCTTTAAACAGAGAGATAAAGAAAGAAAAACTCACACCTGCCAAGATACCAATCAACTGCATGATACTTAAAACCAAACTCGATAACTGGGCATCCCCTAGACCTCTTTCCACCATCAGACTAGGAATACGAATCGTGATAGCTGTATTGGTGCAGACAACAACTGCTGCTTCGACAGCCAATAGAAAAATTAGGCCTTTCATCTGTCCTGTCAAACGAGTCGTTTCGGTCTCTTTTTTCTTTGTTTCTTTCTTTTCTTTCCCATAAGGGACAAAGAGCAGATAAAGGATCAATACTAAAAATCCCGCACTGTAGGCCAAGAAGGTCACTGTCCATCCCAAGGATAAGAGTTGACCGACCACTAGAGTCAAAATCGATGCCCCGACAACTTCAGCTGATCCGCGAAGACCCAACATCTGGATCCGTGTCTTTCCATGATAGCGTTCACTGATGATGGAAATGGCCTTAGCATTGATCATCCCAACACCCAAGCCAAATAAAATCCGCATCGCAAAGACAAAGTTGTACTCCTGATACCAGAAGGGGGCTGTTCCTCCTATAGAGAGGATGAGAAGCCCTAGACTAATCTGAAGACGCTCAGGAAATAACCGCTCCAAAAACCCATTTAAAACCAGCATAATCATAATTCCAAAAGAAGGAAGACTGACCAGGAGCTCGATTTGTTCTTTGGGATAGCCTTGATAGTAGTCAAACATGGCTGGCAGAGCACTTGAGATGGAGAAGGAGGTAATCAAAACGAGGGAGAGGGCCAAAATACTAGCCCGTTCTAAATATTGTTTCATGAATTTTCTTTCTGTATATTTCTCACTGTTTATCCTTTTAAAAGGAAGATGGCAAGAAAAGAAGGAGCCCGATTGAACTAGAGACTCCGTCCTAACTTTCCTAATAGGAAGACTATTTTCGCTTGATTTGCTTGATCAGATAGAAGATGAAGCCTGCAACCATATACGCTGCAAAAATGATCAAACACCATTTGATAACCACGTCCCAACCCTTGTTCACATTTAAAAAGAAATATGGGAAGGGATTGTCCTTGGAATTCGGAATATTGAGTTTTAAGACCAGGCCGTTAAACAAGGCAAAAATCATATAAACCAAGGGCAAGATGGTCCATAAGACTGGATCCCAGATCTTGTATTCCCCACGTTTATCAAAGAAGAGGGTGTCTGCTAAAAACCAGAGTGGAACGATATAGTGGCAAAGGAAATTTTCCACACGGTAAAAGTCTGTCGCAATCGGAGCAAGCATAAAATGGTAAATCACACAGGTAATCATGATACTCATGGTAACACCACCCTTGAGACGAAGCAAGGTCGGACTTTGCCAATTTTCACCTGAACGACTCATCACACGGAGCAGATAACCCGTGAAAATCGTTACCAAAAGATTGGACAACACTGTGTAGTAAAGGAGCATACCAAAGCCACCGTGCTTGGTAATCTCTAGATAAACTCCTGTAAATGCCGCTAAAAACAAGAGCACACGACTATAAAAGATAAATTTATAATTCAGTTTCATGGCTAGATTTTCTTAACAAATTCTGACTTGAGTTTCATAGCTCCAAAACCATCAATCTTACAGTCGATGTTGTGGTCACCTTCTACGATACGGATATTTTTAACGCGAGTTCCTTGTTTCAAATCCTTTGGTGCACCTTTTACTTTCAAGTCCTTGATAAGGGTTACAGTATCGCCGTCAGCCAATTTATTTCCATTGGCATCGATAGCAACAACACCTTCTTCTACTTCTGCAACTTCTGCAGGATTCCACTCATAGGCACACTCTGGGCAGACCAAGAGACTTCCGTCTTCGTAGACATATTCTGAATTACATTTTGGGCAATTTGGTAAGTTGTTCATAAGTCCTCCTTAAACTATCAATTATTTTTTGAAATTCATATGTTATTGAACAGCAACTATTATACCGTAAAATCCTACTTTTGACAATGTGTCCTAAGTCTAGCAGACAAAAAAGTCATGTAACTTTTTACAGTTACATGACTTTTAAAAGATGATTGGTCATGGACACTTATCAAGCACCTCATGATAAAAGGGGTAGCAACTATATCTTACAAACCAGGAGCTTGTCCGAGTTCTGCAGCAAGCATCCAAACTGTTTTCTCAAGTTCAGCCTTAGCACCAACAAAGATATCATTTGTAACATCATCGCCTTCTTCATCTGTCACATCCAAAGCTTTTTGGAAAAGAGCGATGAGGTAGCGGTAAATCGCTAGAACACGTTCCAAGCTTTCTTCAACGTTACGGAATTCTCCTTCTTCTTCTTCGATTTCACTGTGTTGAAGGAATTCTGTCAAAGTTGAATAAGGTTTGCCACCAAGGGTGATCAAACGTTCACTGATTTCGTCAAGATAACCATCAAGGCTATCCATGTATTCATCCATTTTTGGATGCCATACGAGGAAACCACGACCACGCATATACCAGTGAACTTGGTGAAGGGCAATGTGAGCCACATACAAGTCCGCTACTGCTTGGTTCAATACTTCCTTTGTTTTTGCCAATGCTACTGGCGCTGTTTTAGATAATGTTGTTACGTCTTTTACTGCTTCTTTTTTCAATTCAACCATGTTGATCACCTCATAATATTATTTTTGCAACCATATTTATTGATTACTTTCTCAGTATACTACTCCTAGTAGACAAAAGCAAGAAAATTAACCCATATTAAAAAAGTTGTAATAGACTGATAATTTAAGAAAAATATATGACCTCTATAAAAAAAGACAGTCTTAGAAGACTGTCTGGAATAACTGAGATTATTTTACAAAATCAAGCAATGCCAAGAAGCTTTCAGCTTCAAGTGACGCACCACCAACAAGGGCACCGTCAACGTCTGGGCAAGCCATGTATGAAGCAACGTTTTCAGGTTTAACAGAACCACCGTATTGAACACGAACTTTGTCCGCAACTTCTTGACCAAAGTCAGCAGCTACAACGTCACGAACAACTTTACACATTTTTTGTGCATCGTCTTGTGAAGCTGATTTACCAGTACCGATAGCCCAGATTGGTTCGTATGCAATAACTGATGAAGCTACTTGCTCCGCAGTCAATCCAGCAAGAGCAGCTGAAACTTGAGCACCTACGAATTCTGCTGCTTTACCAGCTTCGTAAGTTTCAAGAGATTCACCACAACAGATGATTGGAAGCATACCGTTAGCAAAGATTGCTTTTGCTTTTTTGTTGATGTCTTCATCAGTTTCGTGGAAGTAGTCACGACGTTCTGAGTGACCGATAACAACGTAGTCAGTACCGATTTCTTTCAAAACTTGTGGGCTAGTTTCACCAGTGAAAGCACCTGCATTTTCAAAGTAAGTGTTTTGTGCAGCAACTTTAAGGTTTGAACCTTTAGCAGCAGCAAGAACAGCTGTCAAGTCAACTGCAGGAGCTGCGATACCAGCTTCAACAAGATCTGATGAAGGAAGTTTTGATGCTACAGCTTCAACGAATGCTTTTGCTTCTTCTGGATTTTTGTTCATTTTCCAGTTACCAGCGATAAATGGTTTACGTGACATTTCACATACCTCTTTTTTCATTTTATTCACTATTATTCTATCATATTTATAAGGAGCTTGCAAACCTTACTCTAATTTTCAAAATTTTTCAAGCGACTAATCTTGCCACAAATTCATGGCATCGAGGAAATCAGCCGAAGCCTGAACTTGTTTGGGATTGTTGGCTTCTCGCTCTGCTCGTTTGGCCTCTACCTGAGCCACAGACTGAATACCTTCATGGCGCCAGTTTCGTAGGATGGCCTGAATATATTTCCAGTTTGGCTTGCCATTGAGGACGGCCTCTCGGAGAGCTTCCTTGATCAAATCTGCCTTAACTCCATCTTCTTTGACAGTCTTAGAAAGATCTTCGATTTCAAATGGTGTTAATAAGCGTCCTAATTCCTGCTGAAAAGTCTCAACCAGATCCTTCAATTGATTTTGCGGGTTTGATGCTGTTGCAGCTGGAGTTTGTCTGTCCAATAAACTATCCAAGCGTTCAAAAGCCAAACTAGCATCAAAAATGAGCTCAATTTCCCCATTTAGTTCAATGGTCCGATATTGTAGCAAACCATTTTCAGTCAAATTTGAAATAGATTGGTTGACATCTGCCACC
This sequence comes from uncultured Streptococcus sp., assembly GCA_963535345.1. Taxonomy (GTDB): domain Bacteria; phylum Bacillota; class Bacilli; order Lactobacillales; family Streptococcaceae; genus Streptococcus. Next base: position 2,116 of record CAUSWL010000044.1, on the reverse strand, counting down.
TCTTTCCCAATGATTTCAGCAATCTGACTAGGTGAAACATCTCCTAAGGCTGTGGTATTTTGTAAATAGAAAAATTGCCAGACGAGAAAATCTTCGCTGGAAGGAAAGAGTTCCTTAAAATGCAAGAGCAGGGCACTTGGTAAAACCAAGTTCCCTGATTTAAAAGCGTCAAAATATGTCATAATTCCTCTTATAGATATCCAAATGCAGCCGCATCATCCTCTACCTTTCTCCAGTCAAAAGGGGTTTCTTGATAAACTGCATAGTTTACCCAATTGCTGAAAAAGAGGGCAGCTGATGAAGACCAACAGAGACACGGTGTCTCATTCACATCATCATTTTTGAAGTAATTTTCTGGAATATGAGGATTAAGTCCTGCCTCACAATCACGAAAATACTCTTTTGCTAGAGTATCACGGTCATATTCTAAATGACCAAAACTATAAATCTCACGAAGATCCCGACTGGCTAAAATAGAAACGCCGACTTGTTCTCCCTCAGAGAGGATTTCCAGATTGGTTTTTCCTAATATCTCTTCCTTATAGATTTCTGTATAACGAGAATGGGGAGCTACATAGCTATCATCAAAACCACGAAAGAGAAGATGGCCCTCTTTCAAGGTATCCTGCGGGTAAATGCCTGACAATTTCTGCTCCATCTGGTGTTTATCAACTCCATAGCGAGCATAAAGACCTGCTTGGGCACCCCAGCAGATATGAAGGGTCGAATAGACATGGGTCTTGGACCACTCAAGCACCTGACTGAATTCCTCCCAATAGTCCACTTCCTCAAATGGTAAATGCTCAACTGGAGCACCCGTGATAATCATCCCATCAAAATACTCGTCCTTAACTTCAGGAAAAGTTTTATAAAAGGTCTCCATGTGCTCTGAACGAGTTGTCTTAGAACGGTGGCTTTCCATATAGAGAAAATCAATATCCAGTTGCAGGGGTGTATTAGCCAAGTGGCGCAACAACTGGGTCTCTGTGACCATTTTCTGTGGCATGAGATTTAAAATTAAAATCTTCAAGGGACGGATATCTTGGTGGGCCGCACGTTGATCATCCATGACAAAGATATTCTCTGTCCGTAAAATCTCAACAGCTGGCAATTTTTTATCAATTCGAATCGGCATAACCCTCTCCTAACTGTACTCTTTCAGGAATAATTGCATATGTTTGAAGCCAAATCTCAAACACTTAGTCCTTTTATTATACTGCAAGAAGATATAGTTTTCAATTATAGTTTTTCTCTAACTAGCTATAGTCTATTTTTATATCCTAATGTAGAGAAAACAGCCCTAGGGACTGTTTTTCATTAATAATGCATAAGAACCTTGTAATCGTAGTCACCGATTTTTTCACGGCCGTTCAATTCATCCAATTCAACAAGGAAGGCACAACCTGCTACAACACCACCAAGTTTTTCAATCATCTCGATAGTTGCCTTCACAGTTCCACCTGTTGCCAAGAGGTCATCCACGATAAGAACTCGTTGACCTGGCTTGATAGCGTCAGCATGCATAGTCAAGGTATCAACACCATACTCTTTTTCATAGTCAGCAGAAATGACTTCGCGTGGCAATTTACCTGGCTTACGAACAGGTGCAAAACCAATTCCCAACTCAAAGGCAACTGGGCAACCCACGATAAATCCACGAGCCTCAGGCCCTACGATCATATCGATTTTCTTGTCAGTAGCATACTGAACGATTTCACGAACAGCGTAGCTATAAGCATTTCCATCAGCCATCAAAGGACTGATATCACGGAAGGTGATACCTTCCTTTGGATAATTTTCAATTGTTGCAATGTAATCTTTTAAATTCATCTTTTTCTTTCTTTCAAAGTTTTTTACTCTCTATTATAGCATATTTTCTGTGAAAGAAGAAGAGGAAAAGCACTATTCTATTGCCCCATCAGGCTATTAATAGAGTTATTTCCCCTGGAATGAACTTATCATCAAAAAAACGAGCACATTCGTACTCGTTCTCTGATATAAACTACTGATTAAAGTGAGTTTACGTCAACCTTGATACCAACACCTTGAGTAGTTGTGATTGTCAAGTTTGTTACGTAAGTTCCTTTAGCTGTAGCTGGTTTTGCTTTTTGGATTG
>CAUSWL010000043.1:0-11156 GCA_963535345.1 uncultured Streptococcus sp. | reverse complement strand
AGAAGCAAGGAACAACGGTTCTCCTAATTGAACAGAACGCTAACAAGGCCCTTGCAATCTCTGACCGTGGTTATGTACTTGAAACAGGCAAGATTGTCCTATCAGGAACAGGAAAAGAACTCGCATCATCAGATGAAGTCAGAAAAGCATATCTAGGTGGCTAAACTAGTCTGGGAGACTAGTTTAGGTTGTGGATGGAGATGATACTAGGTTTTCAATACTAGTTGGTAGTATCCTTAACAACTGAAAGAAATATAAATAATGTTTGCTAACTTGCACATATAGGGCTCTAGATTAGAGCTCTTTTTTGTAAAAGACTCAGATTATTCAAAATCTTGAAAAAGAGATGAAAGCGTTTGATAGATTTTCTAAGAAAGTGTATAATAAAAGTAGCAATATAGAAGGAGAAGTCTCATGGCAGTTAAAGATTTCATGACCCGTAAGGTAGTTTATATCAGTCCAGATACGACTGTAGCACACGCAGCAGATTTGATGCGCGAGCAAGGTTTGCACCGTTTACCTGTTATCGAAAACGATCAATTAGTCGGATTGGTAACAGAAGGAACCATTGCGGAAGCCAGCCCATCTAAAGCAACCAGTCTCTCTATCTATGAGATGAATTATCTTCTGAATAAAACCAAAGTAAAAGATGTAATGATTCGAGATGTCGTGACTGTTTCTGGCTATGCTAGTCTAGAAGATGCGACCTACCTGATGCTGAAAAATAAAATTGGGATATTACCAGTCGTAGACAACCATCAAGTTTATGGCGTCATTACAGACCGCGATGTCTTTCGGGCATTCTTGGAAATTGCCGGATACGGAGAAGAGGGAATCCGCGTTCGTTTTATCACAGAAAATGAAGTCGGTGTACTGGGAAAAATTGTAGCTCTAATCGTAGAAGAAAATCTAAATATCTCGCACACAGTTAACATTCCACGTAAGGATGGGAAGGTCGTCATCGAAGTTCAAATTGATGGAAAAATCGATTTGACTTCATTAAAGGATAAGTTTGAAAAAGAAGGAATTCAAGTGGAGGAGATTACTCAGACCTCTGCCAAAGTCCTTTAAACCAGAGGCTTTAAAGCCTCTTTTCTTTTGCCACAAAAAGCGATGAAAAGCAAAATATGGAAAGAAATAAGAGATTATGGTATAATAAAACGATATGAAAAGGAGTATCTATGGACATTTCAGAAATTCGTCAAAAAATTGACGCAAATCGTGAAAAATTAGCTTCTTTCAGGGGGTCTCTTTGACCTCGAAGGTTTAGAGGAAGAGATTGCCATCTTGGAAAACAAGATGACAGAACCTGATTTTTGGAACGATAATATCGCGGCCCAAAAAACGTCGCAAGAATTAAATGAATTAAAAAACACCTACAATACCTTCCGTAAAATGGAAGAGTTGCAGGATGAAGTTGAGATTTTATTGGACTTTTTAGCAGAAGACGAGTCAGTCCATGATGAACTGGTCGAACAGTTGACAGAACTGGATAAGATGATGACCAGCTACGAGATGACGCTTCTCTTGTCAGAACCTTATGACCATAATAATGCAATCTTGGAAATCCATCCAGGATCTGGAGGTACTGAGGCACAGGACTGGGGCGATATGTTGCTTCGTATGTATACTCGTTATGGAAATGCCAAAGGCTTTAAAGTAGAAGTCTTGGATTACCAAGCTGGTGATGAAGCAGGTATCAAGTCTGTGACCTTGTCTTTTGAAGGACCCAATGCTTATGGCCTACTTAAATCAGAAATGGGTGTTCACCGTTTAGTCCGTATTTCGCCATTTGACTCTGCCAAACGTCGCCACACCTCTTTTACATCTGTTGAGGTCATGCCAGAGTTGGATGATACCATCGAAGTAGAAATCCGTGAGGATGATATCAAGATGGATACCTTCCGTTCAGGTGGTGCGGGTGGACAGAACGTCAATAAAGTTTCAACAGGTGTGCGTTTGACACATATTCCTACGGGGACAGTCGTTCAATCTACAGTCGATCGCACCCAGTATGGAAATAGAGATCGTGCTATGAAGATGTTGCAAGCCAAGCTCTATCAAATGGAGCAAGAAAAGAAAGCTGCGGAAGTCGATTCCCTCAAAGGTGAGAAAAAAGAAATCACTTGGGGAAGTCAAATCCGTTCTTATGTCTTCACACCTTATACCATGGTAAAAGATCACCGTACGAGCTTTGAAGTTGCCCAAGTAGATAAGGTTATGGATGGAGACCTTGATGGTTTCATTGATGCCTATCTCAAGTGGCGAATTAGCTAAGAATAGAAAGGAACTCACATGTCAATCATTGAAATGCGAGATGTTGTCAAAAAATATGATAACGGAACAACTGCCCTTCGAGGCGTCTCTCTTAGTATTGAACCAGGAGAATTTGCCTACATCGTAGGACCTTCTGGGGCAGGTAAGTCAACCTTTATTCGAGCTTTATACCGAGAAGTAAAGATCGAAAAAGGAAACCTAACAGTTGCAGGCTTTAATCTAGTTAAAATTAAGAAGAAAGATATCCCTCTGCTCCGTCGTAGTGTAGGGGTTGTCTTCCAGGATTATAAACTCTTGCCTAAGAAAACCGTTTATGAGAATATTGCCTACGCAATGGAAGTTATCGGGGAGAATCGCCGAAACATCAAAAAACGTGTTATGGAAGTGTTGGACCTAGTAGGTTTGAAACATAAGGTTCGTTCATTCCCGAATGAACTTTCAGGTGGAGAGCAGCAACGGATTGCCATTGCCCGTGCGATTGTCAACAATCCCAAAGTCTTGATTGCCGATGAGCCAACAGGAAACTTGGACCCAGATAATTCATGGGAAATTATGAATCTGTTGGAACGCATCAATCTCCAAGGTACTACTGTCTTGATGGCAACCCACAATAGCCAGATTGTAAATACCTTGCGCCACCGTGTCATTGCCATTGAAAATGGCCGTGTCGTTCGTGACGAAGCTAAAGGAGAATATGGATACGATGATTAGTAGATTTTTTCGCCATTTATTTGAATCATTAAAAAGTTTAAAGCGAAATGGCTGGATGACAGTAGCAGCGGTAAGTTCGGTTATGATTACCTTGACACTCGTTGCCCTGTTTGCGTCCGTAATTTTTAATACAGCTAAACTGGCTACCGATATTGAAAACAACGTTCGAGTTATGGTTTACATTCGTAAGGATGTGGCAGATAACAGTGAAACGATTGAAAAAGAAGGTCAGACAGTTACCAATAATGACTACCACAAGGTTTATGATGCTTTGAAAGCTATGCCTGCTGTTAAGAGCGTCACCTTCTCAAGTAAAGAAGAGCAATACCAAAAATTGACTGAAACAATGGGTGACGATTGGAAGGTCTTTGAAGGGGATGCAAATCCTCTCTATGATGCCTATATCGTTGATACAAATTCTCCGAGTGATGTTAAAACGGTAGCTGAAGAAGCTAAGAAAATTGAGGGAGTATCAGAAGTTCAAGATGGTGGAGCCAACACTCAACGACTTTTCGAACTGGCTTCCTTTATCCGTGTTTGGGGATTGGTTATTGCAGGGCTCTTGATTTTTATTGCAATCTTCCTCATTTCCAATACCATCCGTATCACCATTATTTCACGTAGTCGTGAGATTCAGATCATGCGTCTAGTAGGGGCTAAAAATGGCTACATTAGAGGACCATTCTTACTTGAAGGTGCCTTTATCGGTTTATTTGGTGCAGCTATTCCTTCAGTCCTCGTATTCTTTGTCTACAATATGGTTTACCAATCGGTCAATAAATCTTTGGTGGGGCAAAACTTGTCGATGATTACACCAGATGTATTTATTCCTTTGATGACAGTTCTATTGTTTGTGATTGGTATTTTCATTGGGGCAATCGGATCAGGCATTTCTATGCGTCGATTCTTGAAGATCTAGTTGGATATAAATGCAACTTGCAGACCAAATCAGAAATAATACAATTTTAAAAGAGAAGTTTTCTTGAGCTTCTCTTTTTTCTTTTTAAATTTTAAAAAAATAGACAATTTTTTTATAAAAGCCTTTACAAAAAAAATAAAAGTGGTATAATTAATACATAACCAAATGCAAACGTTTTCGTAAAACGTTTGCCTAAATAAAATAAAGGAGATTTGAATGATGAAAGCTACATTCAAAAATGTCTTGTCTTTCGAATTTTGGCAAAAATTCGGTAAGGCTTTAATGGTGGTTATCGCCGTTATGCCAGCGGCGGGATTGATGATCTCAATCGGTAAATCAATCGTGATGATTGACCCAAACCTTGCTCCTCTAGTGATTACAGGTGGAATCCTTGAGCAAATTGGTTGGGGGGTTATCGGTAACCTTCATATCTTGTTTGCCCTTGCTATTGGGGGAAGCTGGGCAAAAGAACGTGCAGGTGGTGCATTTGCAGCTGGACTTGCCTTTATCTTGATTAACCGTATCACAGGTGCTATCTTCGGTGTTACAGGTGATATGTTGAAAAACCCTGAAGCAATGGTTAATACCTTCTTTGGTGGTTCAATCAAGGTTGCTGACTACTTTATCAGCGTTCTTGAGGCACCAGCTCTTAACATGGGGGTTTTCGTAGGGATTATCTCTGGTTTTGTTGGGGCAACAGCTTATAACAAATACTACAACTTCCGTAAACTTCCTGATGCCCTTTCATTCTTCAATGGTAAACGTTTCGTACCATTCGTCGTTATTCTTCGTTCAGCTATTGCTGCAATTCTACTTGCTGCCTTTTGGCCAGTAGTTCAAACAGGTATCAACAACTTCGGTATTTGGATTGCCAACTCACAAGAAACTGCTCCAGTCCTTGCACCATTCTTGTATGGTACTTTGGAACGTTTGCTCTTGCCATTCGGTCTTCACCACATGTTGACAATCCCAATGAACTATACAGCTCTTGGTGGAACATACGAAGTGTTAACTGGTGCAGCAAAAGGAACACAAGTATTTGGTCAAGATCCACTTTGGCTTGCATGGGTAACTGACCTTGTTAACCTTAAAGGTTCAAATGCTGACCAATACCAACACCTTCTTACAACAGTCACTCCAGCTCGTTTCAAAGTTGGACAAATGATCGGTTCATTTGGTATCTTGATGGGTGTCATCGTTGCTATCTACCGCAATGTTGATGCTGACAAGAAACACCAATACAAGGGTATGATGATTGCGACAGCCCTTGCAACATTCTTGACAGGGGTTACTGAACCTATCGAGTATATGTTCATGTTCATCGCAACACCGCTTTACCTTGTTTATTCAGTAGTTCAAGGTGCTGCCTTTGCTATGGCAGATATTGTTCACCTTCGTGTCCACTCATTCGGTTCAATCGAATTCTTGACTCGTACACCATTGGCAATTAATGCTGGTATTGGTATGGATATCGTTAACTTTATCTGGGTAACTGTTCTCTTTGCGGTTATCATGTACTTCATTGCCAACTTCATGATCAAAAAATTCAACTACGCAACTCCAGGACGTAACGGAAACTACGAAACAGCTGAAGGAGCATCAGAAGAAGCAACTCCTGGAACTCCAAAAGTTGCAGCAGCTTCTCAAGCCGTAAATATCATTAACCTTCTTGGCGGTCGTGCAAATATCGTAGATGTGGATGCATGTATGACTCGTCTTCGTGTAACTGTTAAAGATGCAGATCGCGTTGGTACTGAGGAACAATGGAAAGCAGAAGGAGCTATGGGTCTTGTCATGAAAGGACAAGGTGTCCAAGCTATCTACGGACCAAAAGCTGACGTATTGAAATCTGATATCCAAGATATCCTTGATTCAGGTGAAATTATTCCTGAAACTCTTCCAAGCCAAATGACAGAAACTCAACAAAATACTGTACACTATAAAGGTGTAACTGAGGAAGTTTACTCAGTAGCTGACGGTCAAGTTGTTGCTTTGGAACAAGTGGAAGATCCAGTTTTTGCTCAAAAAATGATGGGTGATGGATTTGCAGTAGAACCAGCAAATGGTAACATTGTATCTCCAGTTACTGGTACTGTATCAAGTATCTTCCCAACAAAACACGCTCTTGGTCTTGTCACTGACTCAGGTCTTGAAGTGCTTGTTCATATTGGTTTGGATACAGTAAGTCTTGAAGGAAAACCATTTACTGTTCATGTTTCTGAAGGACAAAAAGTGGCTGCTGGTGATCTTCTTGTTACAGCTGACTTGGATGCTATTCGAGAAGCAGGACGCAAAACATCAACAGTGGTTGTCTTCACAAATGGTGATGTCCTCAAATCAGTTAAATTAGAACAAACAGGTTCTCTTGCAGCTAAAACAGCAGTTGCTAAAGTAGAATTGTAATATACTTGGGGTTGGAAGCTGTTTTCCAACCTCTTGTTTTAGGAGAAAAGCATGAAATTTCTAACACTCAATACTCACAGTTGGATGGAGAAGGAAGCAGAGGAAAAATTCCAAATCTTACTCCAAGATATTCTCGATAAGGACTATGATTTGATTTGTTTCCAAGAAATTAATCAAGAAATGACTTCGCCTGAGGGAGAGGTTAATAATCACTATCAAGCTTTACCATCAGCAGAACCCATTCATCAGGATCACTATGTCCGACTCCTGGTTGAAAAATTGGCTGAGAAAGGGAAAAGCTACTACTGGACTTGGGCTTACAATCATATTGGCTATGACCGCTACCATGAAGGCGTAGCAATCTTATCCAAAACACCTATTAAGGCGCGTGAGATTTTAGTATCAGATGTAGATGATCCAACGGACTACCATACTCGTCGCGTTGCCTTGGCTGAGACAGAAGTTGAAGGAAAGGAACTGGCTCTTGCAAGCGTTCATCTCTCTTGGTGGGATAAAGGTTTCCAAGAAGAATGGGCACGATTTGAGGCTGTACTAAAAGATTTGAACAAACCTCTGATTTTAGCAGGTGATTTTAATAATCCAGCTGGTCAGGAAGGCTATCAAGCGATTTTAGCTAGCCCATTAGGATTACAAGACGCGTTTGAAGTTGCGAAAGAAAGAAGTGGTAGCTACACCGTTCCACCAGAAATTGATGGTTGGAAAGGCAATACCGAGCCACTACGAATCGACTACGTCTTTACGACCAAAGAGTTGGAAGTAGAGAGTTTACAAGTAGTTTTTGATGGTCAAAATAGTCCACAAGTCAGCGATCATTATGGTTTGAATGCTGTATTGACCTGGAAATAATGAAAGAGGTTGGAACCAGATAGTTTCAACCTTTTAATCTACTTGAATCTTTACTACAGGACTGAGACTCAAATGGGACTACTGCAATGGGACAAAATATGGTATAATTGAAAGGATAGAAGCGAGGATAGTATGTCATTTAAGAAATTTCAATTTAAAAATTATATAGTAGAAGCCTTGGAGGAGTTAAAATTTACAACTCCAACAGAGGTACAAGAAAAATTAATTCCTATTGTACTGGCAGGTCGTGACTTGGTGGGCGAGTCAAAAACTGGTTCAGGAAAGACTCATACTTTCTTATTACCAATTTTCCAGCAATTAGATGAAACTAGCGATAGTGTGCAAGCAGTCATTACTGCACCTAGTCGTGAGTTGGCCACTCAAATCTACCAAGCAGCTCGTCAGATTGCAGCTCACTCAGATGTCGAAGTTCGTGTGGTTAATTATGTGGGTGGTACGGATAAGGCGCGTCAGATTGAAAAACTTGCTAGCAACCAACCACATATCGTTATCGGAACGCCAGGTCGCATCTATGATTTGGTCAAATCTGGTGATTTAGCTATTCACAAGGCCAAGACCTTTGTCGTCGATGAAGCCGATATGACCTTGGATATGGGATTCTTGGAAACCGTTGATAAGATTGCAGGGAGCCTTCCAAAAGACTTGCAGTTCATGGTCTTTTCAGCAACTATTCCACAAAAATTGCAACCGTTCTTGAAAAAATACTTGTCAAATCCTGTCATGGAAAAAATCAAGACTAAGACAGTTATCTCAGATACGATCGATAATTGGTTGATTTCTACCAAGGGCCGTGACAAGAACGCTCAAATTTACCAGCTGACTCAGTTGATGCAGCCTTATTTGGCAATGATTTTTGTTAACACAAAAACGCGTGCTGATGAGTTACATGCCTACTTGACTGCTCAAGGATTGAAGGTAGCTAAGATTCATGGAGATATTGCTCCTCGTGAACGCAAACGGATCATGAATCAGGTGAAAAATCTGGATTTTGAGTACATTGTTGCAACAGACTTGGCAGCGCGTGGAATTGACATTGAAGGGGTCAGCCATGTTATCAATGATGCCATTCCGCAAGACTTGTCTTTCTTTGTTCACCGTGTTGGACGAACTGGGCGCAACGGACTGCCTGGTACAGCTATTACCCTTTACCAGCCAAGCGATGACTCGGATATCCGCGAGTTGGAGAAATTAGGGATCAAGTTTATTCCTAAGATGGTCAAAGACGGAGAGTTCCAAGATACCTATGACCGTGATCGTCGTGCCAACCGTGAAAAGAAGCAGGATAAGCTTGATATCGAAATGATTGGCTTGGTTAAAAAGAAAAAGAAAAAAGTCAAACCAGGCTATAAGAAGAAGATTCAATGGGCGGTGGATGAAAAACGTCGCAAAACCAAGCGTGCTGAAAATCGTGCACGTGGCCGTGCTGAGCGTAAAGCCAAACGCCAAACATTTTAAGAACAAAATTGGAGCTGAATGGCTCCTTTTTTTAACTTCATTTTATGAATTTTTAAAAATACTGCAAAAAAAAATAAAAAGTGGTATAATGATAAGGTTATATAGTCCCGATAAGGTGGTAGAAAGATCTATTTTTCTATCGAGTTGAAACCGTAGAGGATAAGATTTTTTACCAGTACTTTGTAACTCTATAACAATATTTTTTAAGGGGGGACATTTTTATGTCAGAACGTAAATTATTCACGTCTGAATCTGTATCTGAGGGGCATCCAGATAAGATTGCAGACCAAATTTCAGATGCGATTTTGGATGCTATTTTAGCTAAAGATCCAGAGGCGCACGTTGCTGCTGAGACAGCTGTATATACTGGTTCAGTCCATGTTTTTGGAGAAATTTCTACAAATGCCTATGTGGATATTAACCGTGTGGTTCGTGATACCATTGCAGAGATTGGCTACACCAATACAGAATATGGTTTTTCTGCTGAGACTGTAGGAGTACATCCATCTTTGGTAGAACAATCTCCTGATATTGCCCAAGGTGTTAACGAAGCCTTGGAGGTTCGTGGGAATGCAGATCAAGATCCGCTTGACTTGATTGGAGCTGGAGACCAAGGGCTCATGTTTGGATTTGCAGTGGATGAAACAGAAGAGCTCATGCCATTGCCAATTTCACTAAGTCATAAGTTGGTTCGTCGTCTGGCAGAACTTCGTAAGTCTGGTGAAATCAGTTATCTTCGCCCAGATGCTAAATCACAAGTTACAGTTGAGTATGATGAAAATGACCGTCCAGTACGTGTGGATACAGTCGTTATTTCAACTCAGCACGATCCAGAAATTAGCAATGAACAAATTCACAATGATGTGATTAGAAAGGTTATCAAGGAAGTTATTCCAGCTTCTTACTTGGATGAGCAAACCAAATTCTTCATCAATCCAACTGGTCGCTTTGTAATCGGTGGACCTCAAGGGGACTCAGGTTTGACTGGTCGTAAGATTATCGTAGATACCTATGGTGGCTACTCTCGCCATGGTGGTGGTGCCTTCTCTGGTAAGGATGCGACGAAAGTGGACCGTTCAGCCTCTTATGCAGCTCGCTACATTGCCAAGAATATCGTTGCAGCAGGTTTGGCTAAGAAGGCAGAAGTGCAATTGGCCTATGCTATCGGGGTGGCGCAGCCTGTTTCTGTTCGTATCGATACTTTTGGTACAGGAACAGTAGCTGAAAGCAAACTTGAGAAAGCGGCTCGTCAAATCTTTGACCTTCGCCCAGCAGGAATTATCCAAATGTTGGACCTCAAACGTCCAATTTACCGTCAAACAGCGGCATATGGACACATGGGACGTACAGATATTGACCTTCCATGGGAACGTTTGGATAAGGTAGATGCTTTGAAAGAAGCTGTGAAATAAAAGATTGGTAGAAACTACCAATCTTTTTTTGCAAAAGAAAACCAGCTTATGGCTGGCTTTCTTATTTTGTAGGAATAGAAATTTCAATCAATTTATCTGAATAAAGCGTCTTGATATTAGCTTCATCGATATTATCTTTATCGATTTTGCGTTTCATGAAGAAATCTTGGATGGTTTCGATTTCCGGTTCACGAATAGCGCGGTGTTTGTTGGAAATGAGGATTTCATAGTGAAGCGGAGCTTGAGTGAAAATCACATCTGTGTTTCCAGCTGAATAGACTTCAACAAGCGTTGCGTCAGTGCTTTCTAATTGGCTTTTAACAAGTTGCGAGTGTGAATTAGTCGTGTTGATAAGCTTCATAATAGTTCCTCCGATTTTCTAACTCTATTATAGCACTTTTTGGATAAAATCGTGTATTTTAGTCAATTCCATGCTGGATTTTCCAAGCTTCAATTCCCCATTTGTGGCTACCACGTTTGAGTTTTTCTATTGCCTCATCAATAGGAAACCAAGCAATATGATTAAAGTCTTCTAAAGGTTTTTGTATTTTTTGGAAAGAAGTGGCTTCGTAGAGATAAGCTGGATTGTAGTAGTAGGTGTCACGGTGACGAGAGTAGAAATACTCATCAGCTTGTCCGAAATAGCTTCCAATTTCAGCAGTAAAACCGAGTTCTTCGATGAGTTCTCTCTTCAGTGCTTCTTGATGGTCTTCTCCCGCTTCAATCTCTCCACCTGGCAAGAACCAAGCACCATTGGGGGCTTGAACTAGGACAATTTGTTTTTTCTCTGCATCTGGAATAACTGCGTACACACCATAGCGGGGCTGGTAGGTCACATTCTCTTTTTTATCACCAAAAGTTGGGTTTGCCATTGCATTTTCCTCATTCTCTAGTATCTTTATTATTATCATAATGGACGAGGGGCAAGCTGTCAAGGTTTTACAGTTATTTTAGTAAAAAAAGGTGCAGAAAATAATAGACTTTCTGCACCTGTTAGGTCGTTTTTATTCTTCTTTTTCAGAAGCAATCTCTTCTATTTTCTCAGTTTTTTTGGCAGATTTGATTTGAATATTGCCATTGCTTGTCATGAC
>CAUSWL010000042.1:0-11259 GCA_963535345.1 uncultured Streptococcus sp. | reverse complement strand
AAATCTCTCTTGACTTAATCCCGACTAGGCGATTTTCCACATGGTCAATACGACCGACACCGTGTTTACCCGCAATTTCATTGAGATTTTGAATCAAAGCAGCCACTTTCATCTTCTCACCATTGAGGGAGATGGGCACCCCGCAGCTAAACTCAATGTCAATAAATTCTGGACTGTCTGGTGCCTCTTCTGGAGAAGATGTGATTCCAAATGCTTCTTCTGGTGCTTGGTTCCAAGGATTTTCCAAAACACCACATTCATTTGCACGTCCCCAAAGATTTTGATCGACAGAGTAAGGATTGTCAAGGTCAGCTGGAACTGGGACGCCGTTTTCTTTGGCATATTGGATTTCTTCTTCACGAGACCATTTCCACTCACGAACAGGCGCAACTACCTTTAGATTGGGATCCAAAGCTGCAATAGAGACTTCAAACCGAACTTGGTCGTTTCCCTTGCCTGTACAACCATGGGCAATTGTGGTTGCCCCCGTCTGATGAGCTATTTCAACGAGTTTTTTTGAAATAAGAGGGCGACTCAGAGCAGATACCAAGGGATACTTCTGTTCGTAGTAAGCATGTGCCTGAAGAGCCACTAAAACATAGTCATTAGCAAATTCTTCCTTAACATCAATGACATAAGACTCTACAGCCCCAACCTTGAGAGCTTTATCATGGATGAACTCCAAATCTTTTCCTTCACCCACATCCATACAAACAGCGATCACATCATAGTCTTTTTTTAACCATGTAATAGCAACTGATGTATCCAATCCACCTGAATAGGCTAAAATAACTTTTTCCTTACTCATTCCTCTTCCTTCTTTCTATTTTTCGATAGAGGCTTTAAAAGCATCGTCAATCAATTTGTCCAACTCCCCAGAATCCTTCAACTTCTGGATGGTTTTGTCAACCGCATCTTTTAATTCTTTACTATCTTTTTTCATCGCCACAGCGTAGGAATCTTCTTTGTCATTGTCAAAATCAAACTCAGCGATGGCTAGGTCTGGATTATTCTCTACAAATCCTTTCGCCACTGGTTCCTCAAAGATAACCGCATCCAGTTGCCCTGATTTCAAATCTGTTATCAAATTTCCATTTTTAGGAAGTGAAACGAGAGAAGAATCCTGCAAGGTTTCTTTAGCCAGAGTTTCCTGGATAGAACCTTTCTGCGCTCCAACCTTTTTCTGAGCCAAATCCTTGACTGATTGGTAATTCGTTAATTCAGATTTTCTTACGATAACCTTATTTTTTGAAGTGTAGTAGGGAATTGAAAAATCGTAAACTTTACTTCTCTCCTCCGTTTTAGAAACACCTGATATGGCAAGATCGGCCTTGCCTGAATCAAGACTAGCCAGTACATTGTCAAAACTCATTGGAGAGAACTCCACTTCTACACCTAGTTCCTTTGCGATGGCTTTGGCTAGCTCAACATCTGAACCTACAATCTGATTTTTCCCATCAACCAATTTCTGGTATTCGAATGGAGCAAACTCTGGATTTAGGGCCACCACCAATTTTCCTTTAGCCTTAATGGCTTCAACACCTTGGGATTGAGTGTTACTACAAGCAAATAATAAGGGAAACATAAGCAAACCAAACATCGTCATCAACACCTTCTTCACTTTATTCATAGAAGAGCCTCCTTTTATTTTTATACTTTATTATTGTATAAATAATACTCTTATCATTCTCGTTTGTCAAGGAAAAACTGTATTTTATTTCATTTAAATCAAGAAAAAGCTTATTATATGATATATTTTTACATATAATAAGCTTATTTATACCATTTGAGTTTTAAAACAATTTGAAGAATTTAGTCGAAATTATACAAACAGAGCATTACTGAGAAGATCATTACACTTTTTGTTATAGGGAAACAAAAAAGAGCCCTAAAGGACTCTTGTATTCTTAATACCAACCGTTGTTAAGCCAGAAGTTCTTGGCAGCTGTCCATGAACCGTAACGTCCTGCAACGTAGGCATCTGCTACACGTTCTTGGTTTTCAGCTGAGTAGTCACCGTTCAAGTATGAATCTGTCAATTGGTAACGTCCGATGTAACGTCCGTTTGTAGCAGTGTAGCTACCGCCTGATTCTTTTTGAGCGATCCATTCTTTGGCTTCTGCTTCAGAACCACTTACAGTAGAAGCTGCTGCAGTGTTGCTTTCTGCTGCTGGAGCTGCTGGAGTTGCAGGTGCAGCTGGGGCCTCATAGGTTGTTGTTGCTGCTGGAGCTTCTTCAACTGTTTCTGTAGCTACTGGAGCTGTTTCTTCCGTTGTTGCTGCTGTAGCTACAGTTGAAGCTGTTCCTTCGATAACCAAAACTTGGTCAACATAGATAAGGTGAATATCTTTGATGTTGTTTTTTGCTGCCAATTTTTCAACAGTTGTGTTGTACTTCTCAGCGATTTCTGAAAGAGTATCACCTGATTTAACTGTGTAAGTTACAGTTTCTTGGGCAGATGCAAGTGATGGAGCAAAGAAAGCAAGCAAAGCTGCTACTCCTGCGATAGTTGTTTTGATTTTTTTAGTTGTTAATGTCATATCTAAAAATTCTCCTTCCATTGGATATATCTATGATACCTTTTAAATGTTACCGTTGTTTAACGGTTTTATGTAGAAATATTACAAAAATGTTTTATATTTACCGTTTTAAGGAGGTTTTTGTCACAAAAGACCTTATTTTATACTATCTTTAATCATTTTAAGCTTTTGATAAGGGAAATAAGCGCAGAGGTCCATTCTTTGATATAATAGATATAAGAATCTTTGTAAGGGGAAACAGATGCACTCACTTCGTTTTCAATCTGTCTTTGACATTATCGGACCAGTTATGATTGGGCCATCAAGTAGCCATACTGCTGGAGCTGTTCGCATCGGGAAAATCGTCTCTTCCATCTTTGATGATACGCCGACAGAAGTCGAATTCCAATTATTTAACTCATTTGCCAAGACCTACCGTGGTCATGGAACTGACCTTGCTCTCGTCGCTGGTATATTAGGTATGGATACGGACGATCCCGACATTCCAAATAGCCTAGAGATTGCCCATAAACGTGGTATTAAGATTGTCTGGACCATTCAGAAAGATAGCAACGCTCCTCATCCTAATACCACTAAAATTACTGTGAAAAATGAACACAAGTCCATCAGTGTGACAGGAATTTCCATCGGTGGGGGAAATATCCAAGTTACGGAGCTTAACGGCTTTGCTGTCTCTCTCAACATGAACACACCAACCATTATCATCGTGCATCAAGATGTTCCGGGTATGATTGCCCATGTTACTGAAGCCCTCTCTCGTTTTGATATCAATATCGCTCAGATGAATGTGACTCGGGAAAAAGCTGGAGAAAAAGCCATCATGATTATCGAAGTTGATAGTCGAAGTTGCGAAGAGGCGATTGAAGAAATCCGAAAAATTCCTCATCTCCACAATGTCAATTTCTTTAAGTAGGAGGAAACATGTTTTATTCTATCAAAGAATTGGTCGAGCAAGCGGATCTAGACTTCCAAGGAAATGTCGCCGAACTCATGATTGCGACAGAATATCAACTAACTGGTCGGGAACGGCCAGAAGTTCTCCTCCTCATGGAACGCAATCTAGAAGTCATGAAAGCCTCTGTCGAGCTCGGCCTCAGTGAAAACAAATCTCGTAGTGGCTTAACGGGTGGAGACGCGGCCAAACTAGACCGACATCTCAAAAGTGGCAAGGCCTTATCTGACTTTACCATCCTATCAGCAGCCCGAAATGCCATAGCGGTCAATGAACACAATGCGAAGATGGGCTTGGTCTGCGCCACTCCAACCGCAGGAAGTGCCGGCTGTCTGCCAGCCGTTCTCACTGCTGCTATCCAAAAATTAGACCTTACCCACGAAGAACAGCTAGATTTCCTCTTTGCTGCTGGTGCCTTTGGACTAGTCATCGCAAACAATGCTTCTATCTCAGGTGCTGAAGGTGGCTGTCAGGCCGAAGTCGGCTCTGCCTCTGCCATGAGTGCTGCAGCCTTGACCTTGGCTGCAGGTGGAACGCCCTATCAGGCTAGCCAAGCCATTGCCTTTGTCATTAAAAATATGCTAGGCCTTATCTGCGATCCCGTCGCTGGTTTGGTCGAAGTTCCCTGTGTTAAGCGCAATGCCATGGGGGCTAGCTTTGCCTTTATCGCGGCTGATATGGCCTTGGCAGGTATCGAGTCTAAGATCCCTGTTGACGAAGTCATCGATGCCATGTACCAAGTCGGATCCAGCCTCCCAACTGCCTTTCGTGAAACAGCTGAGGGTGGACTTGCCGCTACACCTACTGGTCGTCGCCTACAAAAAGAAATCTTCGGAGAATAAGCTTATCTATATCTATTAGGAGAAACTATGCCCTCTATCTCAGCAATCTTTTTTGATCTAGACGGAACCCTGGTTGACAGTTCCCTCGGGATCCACAATGCCTTTACCCATACCTTTAAAGAGCTAGGAGTTCCAAGCCCTGATGCCAAAACCATTCGTGGTTTCATGGGCCCGCCACTTGAAAGTAGCTTTGCAACGTGTCTTCCCAAGGAACAAATCTCAGAAGCTGTGCAGATATACCGCTCTTACTACAAGGAAAAAGGAATCCACGAAGCCCAACTCTTCCCCCGAATAACAGAATTGCTTCAAGAGCTTTCGCAAAACTACCCTCTATACATCACTACAACAAAGAATACTCCTACTGCTCATGATATGACTAAAAATCTGGGAATCCATCATTTCTTTGATGGCATTTACGGCTCTAGTCCTGAAACGCCACATAAGGCAGATGTCATCCGTTACGCCTTGCAAACGCATCAACTCCATGCAGACCAAGTCCTCATCATTGGGGATACCAAGTTTGATATGATTGGAGCCCAAGAAACTGGCATTAAAAAGTTTGCTGTTACTTGGGGATTTGGAGAAGAGGCTGATTTACTCAGCTATCAGCCTGACTGGATTGCCCATACCATTGATGATATCATTAGCCAGCTCTAACCATACAAAAATACTCCTAACACTAGTGAACTAGGTTGAGGAGTATTTTTTATATGTTGTTACTATCAGAAGGAATCAACTCCATGCTTAAGCAGTAATTTGATCCTGTTCTTCAGTATCTGTATCTTCATCCTTCTTACTTGGCCAAGCAAGCATGACAATAAGAGCAATCGGTCCAACGAGAGGAACCAAAGCAATGAAGATAAAGGCCCAGTGGAAACCAGCGTCTCGTAAGCAGCGAAGCGACTCAGCCGCTTTAAAATAGAGTAGAAATATCTTAATATTTTCGTACCATTTCTTCAAACTGAGAGTCTTCAGTGTTCTCTTTATTTGTTTCACTATTCTCTATCACTTTTTCTCCAAATCGTTGACTTGGCATAGCGAGCATAACGAGCAGTGTTATTGCACCCAAAGGAACAAATACAATAAAAATATAGGCCCAATGGATACCCACATCTCGTAAGCGACGTACTATCAGTGCTAGTAGAGGAACAAACTCTATTATAAACAAAATAATACACATACTGAAGACCGCAATATTCCTGATGGCTTTATCAGATTCTACTCCAGTAAAAAGTGAGTAGTAGGCGGGCAAGAAAATCACCATATTTAGTAGCCAAACCCACCAAAATTCTGGACGTGTGGAACGACCAGAAAAATTTGCATAGCCTTTGAAAAAACTCCTAATAGCACTCAGCATACAAAAATCTCCTTTTGACTTTAATACTTATTTCGCAAAGTTATGTTACCAGCTTAAAATAGAGGTAGTTTTTAGATTGTCTGAAATCACTCTCCTGATAGATCACATAACATCTTCCCTTGAATAGTTGCGCTTATTAAACCTTTGAAAGATCCGATGTTCTCTACTCTCTATTTATAAAAACCAGCTTTCTGATTCTCTCAGAAAACTGGCGATAGTTGTTTCATTATGAAGGTAGTTGGACACTCTTACTCAGCATGAGTTGTCTCATTCGCAAAGGAAATAATCGCTTCTTTGAGCTCATCTCCGCTGAGTGAACGGAACTCTTCAATCTTTTGATCAATCGCTTCTAGCGGCATGACATTTACCTTACCAACGAAAATCTTGTCCATGACTTGGTTATCAACCAATTCGGTCGAAACCAAGAGTTCTTCATAGAGTTTTTCACCTGGTCGAATACCGACCTCAACGATTGGAATTTCACTTTCCGTGTGCCCACTTAGAAGGACCATTTTCTTAGCCAAGTCATAAATCTTGACTGGTTTGCCCATATCGAGGATAAAGACTTCTCCGTCCTTGGCATAAGCGCCAGCATGGATTACTAGACGGCTAGCCTCTGGAATGGTCATGAAGTAACGTGTCATACGGAAGTCTGTCACCGTTACAGGACCGCCTTCAGCAATCTGACGTTCAAAGACAGGAATCACGCTACCACGACTACCCAGAACATTTCCAAAACGGACTGCACAGTAGGTTGATTTGCTACGTTGGTTAAAGCCAGTGACAATCAACTCTGCCACGCGCTTGGTTGCCCCCATAACATTGGGTGGATTGACCGCCTTGTCTGTCGAAATCATGACCATCTTAGGCACCTTGGCTGCATCCACAGCCTTGGCAACGTTGTAGGTACCGAGGATATTGTTTTTGAAGGCTTCTTTTGGATTGCGTTCCATCATCGGAACGTGTTTGTGAGCGGCAGCATGATAGACGATGGCTGGTTTATACTGCTCAAACACCTGCAAGAGACGGTCATAGTCCTGAATATCTGCAATAACAGGAACATAATCAATCCCTTGGAATGTACGGATCAATTCATGATAAACGAGATAGATTGAATTTTCGCCATGCCCAAGCAAGATGATACGTTCTGGATTGAAGCGGCTAACCTGACGACAAATCTCTGAACCAATCGAACCACCAGCTCCTGTCACCAGGATGGTCTTGCCTGTAATCTCAGTACCCAGGCGCGATTCGTCGAGACGAATTTCCTGACGGCCCAAAAGGTCTGTGATATCAATTTTCTGGAAGCCACTACCTGATTGATGGAGTCCTTGAACGACTGTCTCAACCTTAGGCATCTTGTAACATTTGACGCCTAGTTTATTACACATCTGCAAGATGCGTTCGTACTCTGAAGGGTCTAGCGAAGGGATCGCTACAATGACACGCTCGATTTGGTGACGTTTAGCCAATTCAGGCAGATTGTCATAGGAGCCCAAAACTGGGATTCCACCTAGTTTTTGTCCCTTTTTCTTTTCATCGTTATCCAAAATCCCCACTAGCTCAAGGTCGCTAGTTGGATGTTGGTAGCTGTTCATAAAGAGGGCGCCACCATCACCAGCACCGATCAAGAAGGTACGGCGATGCTCTCCATCTCCACTACCTTGCTTGCGCTTAGAATAAATCAGCTGCCAAGTGATACGAGGAAGCAAGATGAGGAAGGTACTCAACAAAATGAAGAGTACGATGAAACGGATAGAAAACAATGGAAGAAAGGCATAGCAGATTCCATAAGAAAGAACACTGCTGAGCATCACTCCGAAAAAGATTTTCATGAAATCCGTAATCTTGCTATAACGACTAATACTAGCATTTAGCCCCCAAAACGCAATCATGATTTGATAGAGGAGGAAGGCTAAAAGAGTGTAGATCACGTAATCCACAGGCGCAGGATTTATAAGGCCATAAAACAAGATATAAGATACGATGATGGAAACCACCATACTCAGAATATCGAATATCCCCCAAAACACTTGTTTTTGCTGTTTATTTAAAATTTCAACCAGATCAATCACATAATCTGTTAGTTTTTTATTCATAGGAATTTACTCCCCCTTAAAAGAGTCAGATGATACTGTTGTTATGATAACCTGAATCATTCAGTCTATCGGGGCTTACTTTCTCTTTCTTAAAAGTTTGACGAAGATAAACTGACGTACAAATCCTGGACAAAGTGCAACAATTGCCTGAATGGCTACACTTTTAGCATATTCCATGTAAGAAATTTGCCCTCGCTCAAGCATCCGTTGGCGAGCTTGACGATAGAGTTTGAGGTAACGCAAGCCACCTCGACGCTCAAACATCCCTGCACCGACACGAACCTTACACAAGATTTGATCTAGGTTCCCAGTCTTGGCACCTGCAGCAATCATATTGAGCCAAAGGAGGTCATCCTCCATGTAAAGGCCATCTTCATAGTTGCCTGCCTTGAGGACCATGCCCTTTTTGAACATGACTGTCATATGGTTAAAGGCGCTTCTCATTCTCTGATAAGCCACAATGTCTGCATGCTGAGTTGGAACACGACGATAAGACACAATCTCATCTGGATTGTCAATGAACTCTGCGATATGCCCGCCTAAGAGATCGAGATCTTCTTTCTCCATTAGCTGAAGCTGTTTCTCAAAACGATCCGGAACAGCTAAATCATCCGTATCCATGCGGGCAATAATGTCATACTGGCACTGTAAAACACCGTATCGAAGAGCCAAGCCTAAACCTTGATTTTCTTCTAAGGGGCACCGTTTAACTGGAATGTCTGACTGAGCTTCCACTTCATCTAGCACCTGATAGAGTTCGGGTGTGAGCGGCCCATCCTCAACAAGAACAAGTTCGCTCGGTTTCAAGGTCTGGTTTTGAACACTTTTGATAGCATCTCTTAAAAACGTCGGATTTTCCTTTACATAGACCGACATCAAGACGCTGATTTTTTGCTTTTCAGGCACAGTTTTTCTCCAATGTATAGATTTCCTTCCACTATTTTATCACAAATTCTCCTAGTTTCCTATTTTTATATCAAATCAAGGAAAATTCTAGTAAAGAAATCTGTCCCTTTTCACTTTATTTTCACTTCCATTGATTTATCTGTCTTGGCTATCATTACTTGACATTATAAGGAAAAAACCTTAAAATAAGCTGTTATTAAAATCATCCTATCGAGGTTTTTATGAAAAAACAATCACTCTTTTTTGTTCTAGGAATTGTCTTAATCGGGACTGTTTTACGCTCTCCTTTTACTGCTCTTCCAACCATTTTAGGAGATATCGCTCAGGGACTAGGAGTGGAGGTTAGCTCTCTTGGAATTTTAACCAGTCTCCCTCTCTTGATGTTTGCTCTTTTCTCTGCTTTTGCGAGCCGCTTGGCACAAAAGATCGGGTTGGAACATCTCTTTACTTACTGTCTCCTCCTCTTAACTGTTGGCTCTGTCGTTCGTATCTTTAATCTTCCCCTTCTCTATCTAGGGACCCTAATTGTGGGAGCAAGCATTGCGATCTTCAATGTACTCCTCCCAAGTATGATCCAGGCAAATCAGCCTCAAAAGATTAGTTTCCTAACAACTCTCTATGTCACCGCCATGGGAATTTCGACAGCCATCGCTTCTTATCTTTCGGTCCCTATCACCCAAGCTAGTTCTTGGAAGGGCCTCATCCTCGTTCTAAGCTTTCTCTGCTTGGTCACTCTACTAGTCTGGTTGCCAAATCATCGCCACAATCACCGCCTAGAAAGCCAAAAAGAAAAGCAAGTCAAAGAGAATATTCTAAAAAGTAAAGATGTCTGGGCTATCATTATCTTTGGCGGGCTTCAGTCCTTGCTCTTTTATACAAGTATGACCTGGTTGCCAACTATGGCTGTTAGTGCTGGTATTTCTAATAGTGATGCGGCTCTCCTTGCTTCTATTTTCTCACTGATCAGCATTCCTTTTTCGATGACTGTTCCAAGTCTGACCACTCGTCTATCAGATGGTCATCGTCGAATCATGCTGGCAATTATCTCTATCGCTGGGATGACAGGAATTGCCATGCTCTTGTATCCAACCAATAATTTCCTCTACTGGTTAGTCGTCCATCTCTTAATTGGAACGGCCTGCAGTGCCCTCTTCCCCTACCTCATGGTTTGCTTTTCTCTTAAAACCAGTTCTCCTGAAAAGACCGCTCAGCTATCAGGACTAGCGCAAACAGGAGGCTACATCTTGGCGGCCTTTGGTCCTACCTTGTTTGGTTATAGTTTTGATCTTTTCCAATCTTGGATCCCAGCTGTCCTTGCTCTTCTAGCTGTTGATATCATCATGACCGTCTCGCTCTTTATGGTGGATCGGGCTGATAAGATTCTCTAATTTTCTAAAATCTATCACAACCATAAACAATGCAAAGCCAGACAGAGTCTGGCTTTTTTAGTGCTTATTTCAACAAAAAGCACCATCCATCTGTTAGCAGAAAGATGGCGTTTTTGATATAATAAGATGCATAGAAACTAATTGTCATGCGAAAAATAAATTAGTTTATAAGATAGCTACTATTTTAAGCGAGGTGCACAGAGTGGATGAACAGAAATACAATTTGGATCAAAGTTTAGCAGAGTTAGATAAACTCGTTGACTTATCAGCAAAGGAGACAGATAAGACTGCCTGTGAAAGTCTAGCAGAAAAAGCAAGAATAATTTATGAGCAATACCCTGAATCAGAAGACATTGCGTTGCGGTATGCTAGAATTTTGGTTAATTTGTCAATCTTACAGACTGTGTTGAAGGAAATCGAGGCTACTGTCGAAAAATTAGAGAAATTGCAGCAAAAATTCCAGGATTCGCATGATATAGCAGAAGCATTTGCCAGGATTTTGTTCAATTTATCAACCGAGCAAATTGAGTTGGAAGAACTAGAGACTACTGTCAAAAAATTAGAGAAATTACAGCAAAAATTCCAAGATTCGCATGATATAGCTTTGCCGTATGCCAGGATTTTGTTCAATTTATCAACCAAGCAGACTGTGTTGAAGGAACTAGAGACTACTGCTAAAAAATTAGAGAATTTGCAGCAAAAATTCCAGGATTCGCATGATATAGCAGAAGCATTTGCCATGATTTTGCTCAATTTATCAACCAAGCAGACTGTGTTGAAGGAACTAGAGACTACTGCTAAAAAATTAGAGAATTTGCAGCAAAAATTCCAGGATTCGCATGATATAGCAGAAGCATTTGCCATGATTTTGCTCAATTTATCAACCGAGCAGACTGTGTTGAAGGAACTAGAGACTACTGCTAAAAAATTAGAGAATTTGCAGCAAAAATTCCAGGATTCGCATGATATAGCAGAAGCATTTGCCATGATTTTGCTCAATTTATCAACCGAGCAGACTGTGTTGAAGGAACTAGAGACTACTGCTAAAAAACTAGAGAAATTGCAGCAAAAATTCCAAGATTCGCATGATATAGCTTTGCAGTATGCTCGGATTTTGGTTAATTTATCAACCAAGCAGACTGTGTTGAAGGAACGGATGACTACTGCTAAAAAAC
>CAUSWL010000041.1:0-11498 GCA_963535345.1 uncultured Streptococcus sp. | reverse complement strand
ATGTAGCCACCAGTCAAGTTAAAAATCAAGAATAAGAAAAGAGATTGAGTTTTTTCTCAGTCTCTTTTTGCATTGAAAAATCCTCTGGAAAGTACCAGAGGATAAGAGCTTATTTCATTGTTGGGAAGAGCAATACATCACGGATAGTAGTTGTATCAGTGAGGAGCATGCAGAGACGGTCGATACCGATTCCCAAACCACCTGTTGGAGGCATACCGTATTCAAGGGCTTCAATGTAGTCGTAGTCAATACCAGTTGCTTCATCATCACCAAGCTCTTTAGCTTTCGCTTGAGCTTCAAAACGGCTAAGCTGATCGATTGGGTCGTTCAACTCGGTAAAGGCATTACCGTATTCTTTGGTCATGATGAAGAGCTCAAAACGGTCAGTAAAGCGGTCGTCTTCAGGATTTTTCTTAGCGAGTGGAGACACAGCTACTGGATGTCCGTAGACAAAAGTTGGTTGGATTAAGGTTTCTTCGACAAATTCTTCAAAGAAGGCATTGATGATGTGACCAACTTCAGTGTAATGTTTTTCAACTGGAACTTTCTTCTCAGCAGCGATAGCTTTAGCTTCCTCGAAAGTCATGTCTTGCCAGAAGTCTACACCAGTAATTTCATTGATAGCATCTACCATGTGAACACGTTTAAATGGTTCGTTGATTCTGATTTCAGTTCCTTGGTAGTTAACTGGACCATCACCCTTAACTGCCTTAGCAGCGTGTTGAATAATACCTTCCGTCAAGTCCATGATATCTTGGAAATCTGCATAAGCTTGGTAAACTTCGATAGAAGTAAACTCAGGGTTATGAGTAGCGTCCATTCCTTCGTTACGGAAGATACGGCCAATTTCATAGACGCGTTCCATACCACCAACGATAAGGCGTTTCAAGTGAAGCTCAGTCGCGATACGAAGCACCATGTCAATGTTTTGGGCATTGTGGTGGGTGATAAATGGACGGGCCGCCGCACCACCAGCTTCGTTGTGAAGAACAGGTGTTTCCACTTCAAGGAAACCTTTTTGATCAAGGTAACGACGGATTTCAGAAATGATTTTTGAACGAGTGACAAAGCGCTCAAAGCTTTCACGGTTAGAAATCAAGTCAAGGTAACGTTTACGGTAAATTGTTTCAACGTCTGTCAAACCGTGGAATTTCTCAGGAAGTGGGCGAAGTGCTTTAGACAAGTGAGTGATGTGAGTAGCTTTGATAGAGAGTTCTCCCATATCTGTACGCATCACTTCACCTTCGACACCAAGGAAGTCACCAAGGTCTGCTTTTTTGAAGATTTCATAGTTTTCTTCACCGACAGCATCCTTACGAACGTAGATCTGGATTTGACCTTCGCGGTCTTGAAGGTGGGCAAAACCTACTTTACCTTTACCACGTTTGGTTACCAAGCGTCCTGC
Source organism: uncultured Streptococcus sp. (assembly GCA_963535345.1). Lineage (GTDB taxonomy): Bacteria > Bacillota > Bacilli > Lactobacillales > Streptococcaceae > Streptococcus. Next base: position 10,093 of record CAUSWL010000041.1, on the reverse strand, counting down.
GATAGTAGCTGTTTCGTTTTTATCATGTAATTGTTCTTTATCGAGGTCGGCATATTTATCTTTTAATTCTTGTGAATTTGCAGTGCGTTCAAAGCGTTTTCCGAAAGGATCGATTCCTTGTTCACGGAGCGCAGCCATTTTTTCACGGCGAACGATCTGCTGGTCATTTAGTTCTTCCATATGTTCTGTAGACATGGGTTCCTCCTAATTTTACTCAAAATTTGATACGATGAGTCATTTTTTGCGATACTCCCATTTTATCATAAATAGCAGAGAAATTCACGGATATTCTTTGAAAACTAAAAAGAACTTGACTATTAAGATCAAGTTCCATTATTTTTCTTGATAGGAAGTGTCATTCCATCTTTCCAGAGTGAAGGTTTCAAAATCATCGGTCTCTAAAACTGTCAGACTAGCATTGGCCAAGCCTCCATCTTTGCGGAGGTGAGCTTCTTTATAGCCTAAAAGTGTACGAAGGCTAGCAGTGAGATTTGCCCCATGCCCGACAATCAGAATTCTTTCAGCCGGACTTTCTTTCAGAGATTTGATAAACTGAATGGTTCGCTGAGTCGTAGAGTAGAGAGATTCGGCTTCAAACATCCTCGTATCAAACTGAGCCAGATTAGAGCGAAAGGCCTTGATTTGTTGTGGATAGATGGCATTGAGCGTAGCGATTTTTAATCCCTCTAGTTTGCCAAGTTGCCATTCACGTAGTTCAGGAATGCTTTTTAAAGGACAAGGGGACTGGAGTTGACTTTGGATAATTTCAGCAGACTTAACTGCTCTGGGTAAATCACTAGAATAAATCGTATCAAAAGGAATTTCCTTGAGATGTTGACCCAGTTGTTTTAGGATGTCAATGGACTCTGGAAGAAGGGGAGAGTCACCGCTAGCACCTTGAAAACGTCCTTCAAGATTCCAGAGGGTGCGACCATGACGGACAAAGTAGAGTTTCATCAGTTGTTTTCCTCCAAGATATCAGCGAAGTCCGCTTTTACAAAGCTGGCTAAGTCTTGAGGTCGGATGATGATACTGTGCCCGACTTCTCCAGCAGAGACAATCATTTTGTCTAAATCCAAAGCAGTCTGATCAATAAAAATGGGATAATTGTGTTTTTGGCGAATGCCGACGGGGTTATTAGCCCCATGAATATAGCCTGTCGTTTTTTCCAGATCTTTTTGAGGAATCATGCTCACTTTTTTATTACCAGAAACCTTTGCTAGTTTTTTCTCAGCGAGGTGTTCTGTTATGGGAACGATTCCGATGATTGGCCCCGTCTTATCACCCAGCAGAGCCAAGGTTTTAAAGATATGTGTTCGATCATATTCCGAAGGAAGTTCACCCTCAAGCGCGTTGATATGAATACCAGTATGGTTAATACCCGCCTTGGTCAAGATTTGTTCGACCAAGGTTTTCTTAATCTTAACTTTCTTTGCCATTATTTATACTTATCCTCCAATTGACTCATCCAGATACCAAGCCAAATACCAAGTGCAAAGAAGAAGGCGATGAGAACATAACTCACGATAGAAAGTCCAGTGTATTGGATACTTTCAGCACTTCCAGCATTTGGAATCAAAATTAAGAGGGTACTTGAAAGAACAATTCCAATGATAAAGTGATAAACACGGGAGTGGTAGTTGTTTAAGGCATGGTCCATTAATTTTGAAAAGATAATAAGAGTTGCTCCTGCACCAATCCCAATAGGAAGGAAAGTTCCGAATAAATCAAAGGTCTTAAAACCAGTTAGCATTGGAGCGTACAGCCCTAAAATCAAGAGTAGATTTGACGGACTTAAACCAGGCACCAAGACACCTAGAGCTAAAAGAGCACCCGCTAAGATGAAACTAGCGAAACTAGCACTGAGAGAACCAACAACAAAGTTTAGCGCGTAGAGCCCTAGGCCTGAAAGGATAAAGGTGGTCCAGAACCAGACTAGGTCGATCTTGTCACGATCAGATTCTCGAGTAGATTCTTTAAGGAGGCTAGGAACTGTACCGATGATGGCTCCCGCAAAGCTCCACAAAACATAGACTTGATAATTTTCTAGCAGATACTCGATTGGATAAGAAAACAAACCAATGCCTAGCAACATCCCGATTGCTACTGGGATAAAGTATAGGACATTCGCTTTAAAATCCTTAAAAGGATGAGCCAGAAAGCTAATCATTCGCTCGTAGATTCCCAAAATAGCTGCCAGAACACCACCAGAAATTCCTGGTAAGATAAATCCTAAGGCGATGACTATTCCCTTAATAACTCTTGCAATCCATGAAAACATCATAAAATCCTCAATTTCATAAAATTCTTTCTCTATTCTATCAATTATAACACAGACGAGAAGAAAATGAAAAAACAAGTGAAAAAGAGAGCAATTTTCACTTGTCTTATGGTCTTAAAAATAGTTTTCTGAAGGTTTCTTCTTTTTCCTTCAAGGTAGAAATGAGATTAATATCTAAATGATGCTCAAATCCAGCAATTCTTCCTTTTGAAGTATACTGATGGAGGTCATAGTCTAAATCAGTATTAGGCGTGGTTTCAAAGTAACCTGAATCCGTTCCATAAGATGGAATCCAAACAGCAGAGAACTTGTCTGTATTGATACTATGCTCTTGCATGAAATAAACACCGATGTAAATTCCGATATTTTTAGCACCTAAAGATTCCAGTTTGGCACGAAACGCTTCGACCCCTTCGTTCATATCAGACATTGTTTTTTCTTCAACATCAAGCCAGTAGTAACTAGGGTTGTAAGGAGAAGCAGCGTTGTAGAAAACCTCAGCAGCTTTTTCCATTTCTTCCTTGCTGGGGCTAGCTAGATAGGCATAGACTCCAACTGGGACATTACGCTTTTGAAATTCTGTAATATGACTTTTATAGGCTTTATCAATACCATTGGCATAAGCCGCATCATTTTTTTCAGTATGTTGAGCCCCATTGTGGACGCGAACAATAACACCTGAAATATTTTGAGACAAGGTATCGTAGTTGATTTCCTCAGGTCTTTGCCAGCCAGAGACGTCAATAATAGGTTTGTCAAGATTATGCAAGGCCTGATTTTCAACCTGGACTGCATTGGGTTTTGACTTGACAGGATGGTCTTCATAAGTTGGTCTATTGAGGATCAAAATAGCTATAAATATAGTAAATAAAGTAAAAATAATAGCTGGATGAATCTTTTTTCTCATATTTAAATAGTTTAACGTAAATAGATAAAAAAATCAAAGAAAACATCGGAAAAAGTGAATATATGAGCGTCTTTTCCCTATTTCTCTGTTTGTTTACTCCTAAGAAACTAAATTATGGTATAATATAAGGGAATTTCTAGAGAAAAGAGAAGATTATGTCAAATTATGCCATTATTTTAGCAGCGGGTAAAGGTACTCGCATGAAATCAGATCTTCCAAAGGTACTTCACAAAGTAGCTGGAATTTCGATGTTGGAACATGTTTTTCGTAGTGTTGGTGCTATTCAACCTGAAAAAACAGTTACTGTAGTTGGTCACAAGGCTGAGCTAGTTGAGCAAGTATTAGCTGGTCAGACAGACTTTGTTACCCAAACAGAACAACTAGGAACTGGGCATGCTGTCATGATGGCAGAGCCTATTCTCCAAAATCGTACTGGCCATACCTTGGTTATTGCTGGGGATACTCCTCTGATTACAGGTGAAAGCTTGAAAAACCTCTTGGATTTCCATATCAATCACAAAAATGTGGCGACGATTTTAACAGCTGAAGCGGCAAATCCTTTCGGATACGGTCGTATCGTCCGTAACGATAATGCTGAAGTTCTTCGTATTGTTGAGCAGAAAGATGCCACAGACTTTGAAAAGCAAATTAAGGAAATCAATACAGGAACTTATGTATTTGACAATGAGCGTCTTTTTGAAGCCCTTAAAAACATCAACACCAACAATGCCCAAGGTGAGTACTATATTACTGACGTGATTGGTATTTTCCGTAATGCGGGTGAAAAGGTTGGGGCCTATACTCTCAAGGATTTTGATGAAAGTCTTGGCGTAAATGACCGTGTAGCTCTTGCGACTGCAGAAGCAGTGATGCGTCGCCGTATCAACCAAAAGCATATGGTTAATGGTGTTAGTTTTGTCAATCCGGAAGCAACTTACATCGACATTGATGTTGAGATTGCTCCCGAAGTCCAAATCGAAGCTAATGTTACCTTGAAAGGTCAAACGAAGATTGGTGCTGAGACTGTTTTGACAAACGGTACTTACGTAGTGGATAGCACTATCGGAGCTGGAGCTGTGATTACCAACTCTATGATTGAGGAAAGTACAGTTGCAGACGGCGTGACTGTTGGCCCGTATGCCCATATTCGTCCAGGTTCAAGTCTGGCTGCTCAAGTTCACATTGGAAATTTTGTTGAAGTAAAAGGATCTTCAATCGGTGAAAATACCAAGGCGGGTCATTTGACTTATATTGGAAACTGTGAAGTGGGTAGCAACGTTAATTTCGGTGCAGGAACTATTACAGTCAACTACGATGGTAAAAACAAATACAAGACAGTCATTGGCAATAATGTCTTTGTTGGCTCAAACTCAACTATTATTGCTCCTGTAGAACTTGGGGATAATTCTCTGGTTGGAGCGGGTTCAACCATTACCAAGAATGTTCCTGCTGATGCCATTGCTATCGGCCGTGGACGACAAGTTAACAAAGATGAGTACGCAACACGCTTACCTCATCATCCTAAGAACCAGTAGGAGTTTGTCATGGAATTTGAAGAAAAAACGATCAGTCGGAAGGAAATCTATCAAGGTCCTATTTTCAAACTAGTACAAGACCAGGTGGAACTACCAGAAGGAAAGGGGACTGCCCAACGTGACTTGATTTTTCACAATGGAGCTGTTTGTGTACTAGCTGTGACAGCCGAAGACAAAATCGTTCTCGTTAAGCAATACCGAAAGGCTATCGAGGCGGTTTCTTATGAGATTCCTGCAGGTAAACTAGAACTTGGTGAAAATGCTGATCCAATGGCGGCGGCCCTTCGTGAATTGGAAGAAGAAGTTGCCTACACAGCTAAGTTAGAACTGTTGTACGATTTCTATTCTGCGATTGGATTTTGTAATGAAAAACTAAAACTCTACCTCGCTAGTGATTTGGTCAAGGTGGAAAATCCTCGCCCACAAGATGATGATGAAACCTTGGAAGTCCTAGAAGTAAGTCTAGAGGAAGCCAAGAACCTGATCCAGTCAGGTCATATCTGTGATGCCAAGACCATTATGGCGATCCAGTACTGGGAACTACAAAAGAAATAGAGGAGCAACCCATGGGAAAACCTTTATTAACAGACGAAATGATTGAACGTGCCAATCGTGGTGAGAAAATCTCAGGACCACCTCTTCAAGATGATGAGGAAACAAAGATCCTACCAACATCTTCACAACATTTTGGTTATTCACACTCTAGAGACCACGGTTTTAGTCAAGATACACTTACAATCGAAGTAGAACCAACAATTCATAAGAGTCGCCGCATTGAGAACACTAAGAGAAATGTTTTTAATTCGAAACTCAATCGCATCTTGTTTGCAGTTATCCTACTTTTGATTTTGTTAATTTTAGCGATGAAACTCTTGTAATTGAAAGGACTTGAAATGAAAATTGGAATCATTGCTGCCATGCCAGAAGAACTCGTATATTTGACTCAGAATTTGTACAAACCTCAAGAAGTTCAGGTCTTGGGAAATACCTACTACACAGGCTCTGTTGGCAATACTGAAGTCGTTCTAGTTCAGAGTGGGATTGGAAAGGTCATGTCGACTATGAGTGTAGCTATTCTAGCTGACCATTTTCAGGTAGAAGCTATCATCAATACAGGATCAGCAGGTGGTCTTGCTGAAGGGATTGCTGTTGGAGATGTAGTGATTGCGGATAAGTTGGCTTATCATGATGTGGATGTGACTGCTTTTGGCTATGCTTATGGCCAAATGGCTGGTCAACCTCTTTACTTTGAATCCGATAAGAACTTTATCGCTAGGATTAAAGAGAATTTATCTAAATTAGAACAGAACTGGCACCTAGGATTGATTGCTACAGGGGACAGTTTTATAGCTGGAGATGATAAGATTGCTAGTATCAAATCCCACTTTCCAGATGTGTTAGCAGTTGAAATGGAAGGGGCTGCTATTGCACAAGCAGCTCAGGCTCTTGGCCTACCTTTCCTAGTCATTCGTGCCATGAGTGACAATGCCAATCACGAAGCCTCTATCTCTTTTGATGAATTTATTATCGAAGCTGGACGTCGTTCTGCCCAAGTATTACTAGCCTTTTTAAAGGCCTTAGATTAAGCGGAAATTTGACAGTTTATCTAGCTTATGATAAGATTTAAATAAAGAAAAGCTAGAAAACGTTTCAGAGGATATTATGAGTATTGAAATGACCGTCAGTGAGATTGCAGAGGTCTTAGGACTATCTCGTCAAGCAATCAATAATCGTGTCAAAGAACTTCCTGAAGAGGACACGAAAAAAAATGACAAAGGTGTAACTGTAGTTACTCGAAGTGGCTTGATCAAGCTAGAAGAAATCTACAAAAAAACGATTTTTGAAGATGAACCAGTCAGTGATGATGTCAAACAACGTGAACTGATGGAAATCTTGGTCGATGAGAAAAACGCTGAAATTCTTCGCTTGTACGAGCAGCTCAAGGCCAAAGACCGCCAGTTATCAGAAAAAGATGAACAGATGCGTATCAAAGACCGCCAGATTGCTGAAAAGGACAAACAGTTGGACCAACAGCAACAGTTAACTCTTCAAGCGATGAAAGATCAAGAAACCTTGAAACTCGAGTTGGACCAAGCAAAAGAAGAAGTCCAAGCAACCAAAAAAGGCTTTTTTGCTCGACTTTTTGGAGGAAAATAAAGAAGCTGTTTGGGTTACTCACTAACCTAATGGCTTCTTTTATTATTTATAGTTTAGTTTGGGGAGTAATTGAGGTAAATAATGGAAAAATTAAGAGATTATATCGCCTTTGATTTGGAATTCAATCAACACGAGGGAGTTACCCATTTAATTCAAGTATCAGCAGTCCGCTTTCAAGATGGACAAGAAAGTGCTGCTTTTGATTCTTATGTTTATACTACAGCACCATTGAAGAGTTTTATCAATGGTTTGACTGGAATCACAGCTGAAACCTTGAAAGATGCGCCAAAAGTAGAACAAGTTTTAAAGGACTTTCAAGCATTCGTTGGCGACATACCTATCGTTGGTTACAATGCAGCTAAGAGTGATTTGCCTATTCTCTTGGATCATGGTATTGATTATCGTGACCAGTATAAGGTTGATCTATATGAGGAGGCTTTTGAACGCCGTAGTTCTGATCTACACGGCATAGCCAATCTTAAATTGCAAACTGTAGCGAATTTTTTAGGCTTTCACGGGAAGTCTCATAACAGTTTAGAGGATGCCCGCATGACGGCGCGTGTTTACGAAGCTTTTTTGGAATCAGATGAAGGAAAGCTATTAATAGAAGACCAGAGTAGTTTTTCTATGAATAATCCTTTCGGTGGCTTAGATTTATCCCAATTTTTAGACTAGGAGTGCTTATGAAACCTGAAAAACCTAAAAAGCTAGGTTTTAGGAAGATATACTATAACCTAGATAAGATTTTATTTCTATTTTTCTTGATATTTATGATGGTTGAGTTTGTCTGGCTACCATTAAATTCATGGATTGCTGGCATCCTTCTGAGACAAACCGGCTATTTGTTTATCTCCTACAATAACTTTTGGGCGATTATACAAGGCTCGCCTTTTATCAGTTTAGCCTTTCTCATCTTAATTGCAATCAATCTCCTGGTTGCCTATTTCCAGATTTGTCTTTTGTTTATCGGGGCTCGTCACCTTCTCTATCATGAAAAGAGAACCTTAATTGAGTACAGTAGAAAAGTATTTCATCAGAGCTTTTTATTTGTTAAGCGATTGAGCTTTTGTAAGATGGCCTTTGTCTTTTTTTACATTGCTATGCTTTTCCCGTTCATCCGTAAGATTTTAAAAATCTATTACCTCAACAAAATTATTATCCCTGATTTTATTGTGAATTATTGGGAAGGTAAGCATTGGCTGGTAGGTCTGATGATCATAGCATCCGCTTGGATCTTACTCTATATTTCAGTCCGATTTATGTTTGCCCTGCCTAAGATTCTCTTTGAAAGAAAGACCGTAAGAGAAAGTGTGAAATATAGTCTCCAAAAGACGAAAAAAAACGTTCTTTTCTTCTCTTGGCATCTTTTACTCATTATCATTAAAACCTATCTTTTCTTCTTTGGTCTGTTAATTCCCTTGCTTTTTGCGCAAGCAGTGATGGATAATCTAACTCAAAAAGAATCCTTGATTCTCGGAGTGATTAATTTTGTCTTGATTAAAAATTTCCATTACATGACCCTGACTTATTTCCTAGTGAAGTTTGTTTCCTTCCTGACAGGAGAAGAGCTAGAGATTATGCCAAGGCGAAAGAAAGATCATCTGATGAGATGGGGTGTCATGGGGTGTGCAAGTATCATTTTTGCCATAGAAGGCTACGTTTATCTGGAATCTCCGGATACCAATACACCTTTGGTGATTTCGCACAGAGGAGTAAGTAACAAAAACGGTGTTCAAAATACTGTGCAGTCTTTAGAAAAAACAGCTCAGCTAAAACCAGATCTCATCGAAATGGATGTGCAGGAAACGAAAGACGGTCAGTTCGTGATGATGCACGATGCTAACCTAAAAAATTTAACAGGTATTAATGCTACGCCGCAAGATTTGACTCTGGATGAATTAACAAATACAGATATTTACGAGAATGGTTATCAAACAAAGATTTCAAGCTTTGATGCCTATTTAGAACGTGCAAATGCTTTAAACCAAAAATTGCTGATTGAGATTAAAACCAGTAAAAAAGATAGTCCGCAAATGATGGACCATTTCCTCGAAAAGTATGGGGCGACTATCAAGAAATATGGGCATCAGATGCAATCACTAGACTATCATGTGATTGATAAAGTGTTGACTTATGATTCTGAAATTCCAGTTTACTTTATTCTTCCCTATAACAGTATTTTCCCAAGAACCAAAGCAACGGGTTACACTATGGAGTACTCAACTTTGGATGAATACTTTGTCAATAAACTCTGGACAACTGATCAGAGACTCTATGTTTGGACCGTAAATGGCTCGGAGGCATTTGATAAAGCAGTTCGTCTCGGCGCAGATGGTATGATTACCGATGATCTTGAAATGGTCCAGTCACAAGTCACAATGGCTCAAGACGATCCGGAATATACGGAATTACTCTTAAAGAAAGCAATGGAATTCTTTGATTTCTAAGAAAAAAAGAGAAACATCTGTTTCTCTTTTTTTTGTGGATTAGAAGGGCAATTTTCCAGCGAAAGCTCCTAGTTTCTTCTTAGTCGTTTCATCAATTTGTTCAAGAGCAGCGTTAATCGCTTGAGCAGTCATGTCAGAAAGTGTTTCGAGATCTTCTGGATCTACAACTGCTGGGTTGAAGTCAATACTGACAACTTTTTTGTTTCCAGTCAAAGTTGCTTGGACAAGGTCCTGAGCAGATTTTCCAACAAATTCCATGGCAGCGAGTTCTGCTTGGCTTTGTTCCATTTGTTTTTGAAGTTTTTGAGCTTGGCGCATCATGTTTTGCATGTTCATCATGGCGGTTTACAGTTTCCTTTTTTCTATTATTTTCCTTTTTATTTTATCAATTTTAGGGGCAAAAGTCTATTATTTGTTTAATTCATGAGATATATGAACTTTTATAATGAGTCTCTCAAACAACTTTTAAGAGATTTACTAGTATCCTTTGCTAAACAAATAATTTCATTTAAGCTTTCTTTAAGGTTTCTATTATATTCTAAAGAACTCTATATTAACCGAACGTTGAACGGATAATATAGAAGATAACCTAATTTTATTTCTTAATTTGTTATGGTCTTTACAGATTTAGTAATACATTGTTCACTTTTTACCTTAAATGGTGTGTTGATTAGACTAAATGACGCTCTGTCTTTTCTTCATGATAAAGATAGATTGTGATATAATAGATAGTAATGAGTTTTTTAGAATAAACTAAAGGAGAATA
>CAUSWL010000040.1:0-11621 GCA_963535345.1 uncultured Streptococcus sp. | reverse complement strand
GAAGTCTAAAATTAGATGTTTAAATAAAAAAAGCAAGACAGGGTGTTTTTTAAGTTGTATAAATCGTCGAAGCTGTCGCAATGGTGTGCCACTGGTTGGCTGTTGTGGCTGCAAAGTCCTTGTCTCCATAAAAATCGTTGAATGGAAGGATTTCGACTTCTAATTCTTCGATGCCTTCAATCTGACCTGCCAGATAAGCCTCGATGCGGTTTTCTGCTCGCTTGATCCTTTGTAAGAGTCCGCCCATACGGATATCAACCGTATCCAAACCAAAGACCTTGTTTTCTTTCAACCATTGGTGGCTAAAGAGTTTGTGGAAAGTTTCAATCTCACTTCTGAGTTTTGGTAATTCTTGTTGAGCAATCTCTTGCAGGCTTGCTTTATCGTTGGCTTGATAAGCTTGACGAATGCGTCGTCCCACATCGACTTTGCTACTTAAAATGGCATTCAACTGGGCCTGTGTTTCAAAGAGATAAGCGTAGGCGCCAGCTTTTCCTTTGATTTCAGAGAGAGTCTCCGCAGCATGCGCAAAGTGAGGTTTGTCTTGTTCAGGTGTCATGTGCTTATCAAGAATCGGACAGAGAACATCCTGATAAAAGACATAGCGGTTAGGATTGATTCCGCTGAGATTGTCTGGTAGATCTGGCAAGAGGTTGGCTAGGTCAATCTGCATAAAGTCCTCAACCGATAGACCCGTATTGGTCTTGAAGTGTGCAGACAAACGGTCTAGGTCATTGCAGTAGCTGAGTTCTGCCCAGATTTGCAAACTTGGTAGGATAGAAAACTGAGCTGTCTCACCGCCATTATCTCCCCAACCAGTCACGATGACTTCTTTGATCTGATTAGCACGACAGGCTTTATTAGCCTCAATAGCTACTAGACGGCTGAAATGGTTGTGTGGGGTAAAACCAATCCACTTCCAAGCACCACCTGCAAAGGCAATATCTTGGCTAATCTTGTGATGATTGCGGAAATTACGATTGTATTTTTCTTCGCTATCCTGGTAATAATCCCAGTAAACCAAGGTAACACGGTCTTTGAGACGATCTAGGTAGACACGAGTTCCCTCAGGAATTTCCACATCACGGTCGTACTGACCATCCGCTGACATGAGTTTAAAGAACATATCGCTCCACATCTGGCAGTGGAAACCATACTTATCGGCAATGTCCAGCACGCGCTCCAAGTGTTGACACATGAGGAGACTACGGTCCACAACACCGTTCAGAATGAGGTAACGACCTAAACCAACCAAGTGGGCTTCGTCCATCCCGATATTGACCTTGCGTGTTTGTAGTTTAGATAGTGTCGCAAACATGCCGTCAATTAGGTCATAAACTTTTTCTTCGCCAATGAGGAGGATATCTTCTACATCGCGGAGCTCCTGCACTTCTTTGACACCCCATTTGACGAAGGCCGACAAGTGAGCCAAGGTCTGGATGCAAGGCACAAAGGTCATGTCAAACTGCTGGGCATAGGCTTCGATTCCCTGTAACTCTTCAGCCGAATAGGCCCCACGGAAATAACCAAAGTAAGGTTGCCCTTCAATCTGGTAGGTGTCTTCCATGTAGAGCTCAAAGGTTGAGTAGCCCATGAGAGCCAAGACCTCAATCATCTGTTTGGCAGAAGCGACATTTAGCACTGCATTTCGGGAACAGTCAGCCATGTAGGCCAACTCTTCATAAGCCGCATGCTCATCAATCTCGACCTTGTCACCTTCTACTAGAGCTGTTGCTAATAAAGACAAGGCGCGGTATAGTTGGTGAGGTTTGTCATAAGTCAGGTGATACTGTCCACTTTCACCCTTGATAGAGATAGAGGCTTGATTAGACTGAGCGACTGCTACCTCTACATCTGGTAGGGAAATGTGCTTTTTAAGCAACTCTAATGCTTGCTCTTGTTTGGGACTAAATCCTGTAAAAATTACCATTGGTTTTCCTCCTGCAACCAGTTGACAAGGGCACCATAGAGATTGGCATCTGCATGATAGGTGCAAGCTTGGATAACTGGTGCGACCGTATATTCTTCGTAGGTTTCGACAAATTCATCGACAGCTTTTTTGACCCCTTGGATGAAGTCTGGATTTTGACTGATAGAGCCTCCCAGACTAATGACATCTGGATCGATCAGATACTGGATATTGAGCAAGCCTTGAGCCAGATTACGGTTCATGCGCTCAATAGCTTCTTGACAAAGAGCATTGCCAGCTGCGGCCTCTTGGTAAATCTTGCGTCCGTCCCAGTCAGTCTGACCAGATTTTTCAATCACGTATCGAACCATGTTCCCTGTAGAGGCTAGTAGCGACCAGTTGTTGAGCTTTTCTGCTGGTTCAATAGTTGTCATGTAGCCAAATTCTCCACCTAAGCCGTGGCGGCCTCGGTGAAGTTTGCCATTGATAATCATAGCCCCACCGATTCCTGTTCCAATCACGACACAGGCTGCGTTTTCAATCTCTGGGTGAGCTAGCAATTCACTCAGTCCAACACAGTTGGCATCATTTTCTAGATGGACAGGTAACTGATGATGAGCAAGAGCTTCATACCAAGAAAAGCCATGGATGTAAGGTACAGCACTGATTCCCTCAATCACACCTGTTTCTTGATTGACCGCACCTGGAACGCTCATGGCAATGCCCTTATAATCTTTCTCCGACAGACGTTGGTCTAGCCAAGCTAGTAGATCCTCCAAACTTTCTGGCGTTGGAGTACTTGTCTTATCTAGTATGTTTCCATCAGGAGTCAGACTGGCAAACTTAATCCCAGTCCCTCCGATATCAATGGTTGCAATGGTCATTGTTCTTTACCGTAAAAAGGGGCGAATCAGTAGTTAGTCCTTACTCTTTCGCCCCTCCTTTCTATCTCATAGTATTAGTTATCAAACACTTTAAAACTGTTAAATGTCTTCTTTTTTGATTAATTCTGTGCGAATCTCTTGTGGTGCTAAGAGTCCTGAATGAACCGGATAAGGTCGCTCAAGCAAGTCCAAAATGGTTTGTTGGTGTTCTGATATACGCACATTTTCTTGACTCATGTTGTAGTAACGAAGTACATATCCTTCTTCATTTTCAGCCACTTTAAAGGCTGTTGGGCAAACTTGTGGTAAGCTGAGTGCCGCATGACTCAAGAGGCTACCAGTCGCAGCAACACTTCCTTCTTGTTTAGCAACTTGAAGACTAGTGAATGGTGTTTGGAAGGCTTTAGCACGACGGAAGGCTGAGAAGCGTTCCCCTGCTTGGTGGCACTCAAGTGCAAACTCGACTTCAAACTCACGCAAGCATTGAGCTTCTGGTGTTGGGAAGTAACCCCAGTCACCTAACTCACCTGAGGCACGAAGAATGGTCACGGCAATGGTATCGTCTCCAAGGATTTCATACTCGTGCAATCCTTTATTAGCCACTGTCACCCCTTTTTCATCATCATACAGGCTGACGAAGGCTTGTTGGTGTTGAGGATTTTCAGGATTTTCCCAAGAAGCAGCTGGTTTATTTGGTCGTGTCACCACCTCATAGATGCTTTCAGAGTCATTGCTTGGACGCGTATTATGAGTCTTAACCAAGAGACGGATACGGTGGTCCTTGGCTGTGTTAGTAAAGCGAGTCTTGAAACGGATTTGTGGATTGTCAACAAAGACGGTCATCTCTGTTTCCAGAGGAAGGGTTGTCAATTCTTCTGAGCGCCCAGCTTCACGCGTCATAAACTCGATGATGCCTCTTTGTTCCGCATCCAGTTTTTCATCTGCACTTACTGGAATTGTCAATTCATGTTTGAGCAAGATCTTGGCAAAACGAGCTGTATTTTCCAAGACCTCATAGCCTTTCAGCTCGGCGTAGATAGGCTCTGTTCCTTTTGGTTGGAAATAGATGTACTCATTTCCGATGTCACCACGGTCTTCAAAGCGAACAACATCCTCATAAGCTTCATGAGTTGTCTTGTCGTAGACCGTGATATTTTCATCCACACTTACCGTTACAAATGGCGTATCAATCACCCCATTTTGGTAAATACCATCACGGTGTTCTTGTTCTCCTTCGAGCAATTGGAAGGTTGTCCAAGAAAGTGGTGCCAGGTGAACAGGTACTGTCACGCGCACTTGTCGAGCGATACGAGCCTGGCGGAACTTGTCTTTTGGCAAATCATACTCAAAATTAGCTCCCAGATCTTCGATTTTCGCTTCTACAGCATGTCCTTCCAAGTCTTCGACACGGTAGCTTGGCAAGGTCAAGGCTGCCATCTTCTTATAGCCTTCTGTTGGGTGCAATTCCTTGAAATCACAAGTCGCCACATCAATCACTGTGCTGACAGTATCAACCTTGTCATGCAAGCCTGTGTTGATGACCGTAAAGAGATGGTCGCTTTGGGCTTCGTGGGTTGCGATTTTGCCCTTCCACTCGTTGAGAAGATTGGTCTTAACGAAGTTTCCAACTTGGTTGACCTTGGCAAAACGTGTTTCCATCTCACGGTGAACCTCGTCCACACTACAGCCACAGATACTGTCATGTGGCGCATTTTGTAGAAGGACTTTCCAAGCATAGGTCAACTGGTCCTTATGGTTGTGCCCACCAGTGATGACGGTCAATGGCTCCACCACTTGTTCTAGCAAGTTGCTATTTTCTTGGAAGGCTTGTTTGAGGTAAATTCGTGATGAAGAAGTATTGGCAAGTGTGTACCAACCATCTGTTTCTTGACTGGTCAACTCACCCGTAACGGTAGATAGTTGCTCAGGTAGAGCACTTTCTACTGCATGAACATAGTCATCAAAGGAACTATGCACAAAAGTCACATCTGGGAAGAGTTCATTGGCCACACGAATGGCTTCGCTCAGATTGCGCTGTACAGGCTGGTGGTCACAGCCGTTCATCATCAACCATTGGTTGGTCGAAGCATAGTCACGCACGTCTGACAATTTTTGTTTCCAGAAGGCCAGGGCTTCGTCCTTATCAACTGGGATTTCATTCCCGTTACTGTACCAGTTGGCAAAGAGGATACCGAGGACACGACTTCCGTCCGCACCCTGCCAGTACATTTCTGAAAACTGGGAAGTGAACTGCTCATCTTCGAGGACTTGGTTGTCAAATCCAATCGGCTTCACACCACGCCCAAAAGCTGCCACGTGAATGCCTGATTTCTGAAGGATTTGAGGAGCTTGTCCCATATTTCCAAAGGTATCTGGGAAGTAACCAATCTGGGTTGATTTGCCCCATTTTGCACATTCTGCTTGACCAATCAAGGTATTGCGAACATTGGCTTCACTTGAAATCAAGTAATCATCCTGCAAGATGTAAAAGGGACCAATTTTGAGTTTGCCTTCGTCGATGTAACGTTGGACTTTGTCGCGATTTTCAGGGCGAATTTCCAAATAGTCATCAAGGACAATGGTTTGGCCATCCAAGTGGAAACTCTTGAACTCAGGGTCATTTTCAAAGAGATCAAAAAGATTGTCAAACAATTCCACCAACTGCATCCGGTGGCTTTCAAAAGGCAAGTACCACTCACGGTCCCAGTGACTATGTGAGATAATATGTACAACAACATTTTCCATGAAGTAAAACCTCATTCTAAATTTAAATTTTAACGTTTTAAATGTAAAGGTGTGATTCTGACACGAATCAGTGAAACTAAAGCGCGCTCCTTATACTCAATGAAAATCAAAGAGCAAACTAGGAAGCTAGCCACAGTCTGCTCAAAGCACTGCTTTGAGGTTGTGGATAGAACTGATGAAATCAGTAACCATACCTACGGCAAGGCGAAGCTGACGTGGTTTGAAGAGATTTTCGAAGAGTATTAGCGAATATCCAGGTAATCCAAGACTAATTCACAGAACATCATGTTGGCCCAAGAAAACCATTCACGTGAGTAAAGCGTTGGGTCATCCACGTGGAAGCTTTCGTGCATGACACCTGTACCACCATCGCAGGCAACCAGCTGATCGAGTAAGAATTTCTTCTCTGCCTTATCTCTTGTTGTCAAGCCTTGGATAGAAAGGGCAATGGGCCAGATATAGCGATAGAAGGTATGAGAACTTCCGAGACCGCTAGCGTATTCTCCTTGGTAGAAGTATGGATTTTCAGGGCTCAGAATGGTGCGACGAGTGGCTTGATACACTTCATCGTTGACATCGCAATAGCCCAGATAAGGCGCCGCCAACAAACTTGGTACGTTTGGATCATCCATGATGCTGGCATTTCCTAAACCATCCACTTCAAAGGCATAAATCTTTTCGCCCTTGCTGTTAGTTGTGTAAGCGTAATTTTCGATGCCTTCTTGGATTTCAGACTGGAGACGCTCAGCGTCTGCCATGATGTTTTGGCTATCAGCTAGATCCAGTTCTTCAAAGATTTCTTGGACATAACCCAAGACCACTACTGCAAACATATTTGACGGAATCAAATAGCTATACTGACAGCAGTCATCACTCGGGCGAAAGGCTGACCAGGTCATACCTGTCACTGCAAAGGCAGGTCCAAAGCCATCATTTACCAAGGTGTCTTCCCTGCGGTCCGTATCACGGACAAAACGATAAGGTGAATTGTTGTGGTCTTGTTCCACTGTCCAAAGATGAAGAATTTCCTTGGTCGCTGCGACAAAAGTCTCATCAAACTGACTGGTCTCTCCAGTCTCTTTCCAGAGGAGATAAGCCAACTGCAAAGGATAGCAAAGAGAGTCCACTTCGTACTTGCGTTCCCAAATCCAACCATTAAGGTCGGTATGGTCAGTCTCGTGGTGGCCCTTCCAGTTTTCCTCAATGTTAAAGGAGTTGGCATAAGGATCCTTGAGCACCAAGGTCATCTGACGCTTAACCAAACCTGCAATAGTCTGACGCAGGAGGGCATCTCTTTTAGCCACATGCAAGTAGGGTCTGAGTTGGGCTGTCGAATCCCGAAGCCACATGGCAGGAATATCCCCAGTCAAAACAAAAGTTGAGCCATCTTCTAAAATCTCGACCGTATTGTCCAAGGTGTCTGTATAGCAACGCTCGAAGACATCCACCCACTCGGGATGGTCCTTAGCCCGCTCCGCTACTTCGTTCAGCCATTCTCTAACAATTTCTTTAGAATATACCATAAACTTTTACCTCATTCAAACAAGATTCATTTTCAGTATATAGCTTTTAGCCCAGAAAATATATACACAAATGATAGTCATTTTTCTACAAAATTGTTATATTTGAAACTCCTTTTCTAAAG
Source organism: uncultured Streptococcus sp. (assembly GCA_963535345.1). Lineage (GTDB taxonomy): Bacteria > Bacillota > Bacilli > Lactobacillales > Streptococcaceae > Streptococcus. The sequence continues at coordinate 4,438 of CAUSWL010000040.1, read as the reverse complement.
ACCATTTTTTCTGATATAATGTAGAAAACAGCTAAAGGAAATACCATGAAACCACTACTTGAAACCATCGATACCCGCTTTGGGACTGCTAGCAAGCATGCCTTTTCTCGGGGAAATACCCTGCCTTACACGGGCGTTCCTTTTGGGATGAATTATTTTGTGCCTCAGACCAGCGATCAGGAGGGAGCTTGGTTTTTCGAACCACATCTGCCCATCTTTCAAGGGATTCGATTAACCCACCAGCCCAGTCCTTGGATTGGCGACTACTCTTGGCTGCTTCTGACACCTATCACCGGCCAGCTTGGGGGAGATAGCCTCTTTCACCGTCAATCCTCCTATGATAGGGATAAAGCTTCCTTCCAACCTCATTATCTGAAGATTTTCTCCCTGCGCTTTCAGATTGAAACCCAGCTTACACCGACTTGCTATGGCGCTTCTATTCGTTTGGAGCAAAAGCAAGACAAAGCCCTCTCCCTCTATCTTCACGCAGCAGATGACTTGACAGTCAAGCAAGTAGATAAGCGAACGCTTGCCCTAAGACAAGAAGGTGAAACTGAGACTACCAAAAATCCACTGATACTGTTTACTGCCCTACAAATGAACACGGATATTCTTGCTGTCAGCCAAGAAGGTGGAGACTGGCGAATTGACCTGACAGATAGTCATGCTGACATCCAGCTAGCAACTTCTTTCATCTCGCCTTCTCAAGCTCTGCTTAATCTACCTCAAAAGGACTTTGATAGCTGTAAAGCAAGTGCGAAAGCGGACTGGGAAAATCTTCTCCATCGTTTTGATATCATGGAGACAGGAGAAGCTAACAGGACCCTCTTTGATCACTGCCTCTACAGGCTCTTTCTCTTTCCACAGACTTTTTATGAAGTGAATGAGTCAGGGCAAACCATCCATATGGACCTGACTACTGGTACTGTCAAGCCCGGTATCCTCTTTAGCAATAATGGCTTCTGGGATACCTTCCGCACCACCTTCCCCCTCTTTGCCCTTGTCATACCGGAACACTATCACCTCTTTTTAGAAGGTTTCCTCAATAGCTACCGCGATACTGGGTTCCTTCCAAAATGGTTGGCTCCAGATGAACGTGGCATGATGCCTGGTACCCTGCTAGATGGCATTATCGCAGATAGCGCCTGCAAGGACATGGCCCCCGACCTAGAAGAAGAACTCCTCCAAGCCATGCTTGAAACAGCCAGCAAGTCCGACCCTCTCGGCATCAATGGTCGCCACGGACTAGCCCAATACCAAGAACTGGGCTACCTCTCTACCGATCACCACGAAAGCGTCAGCCATACCCTAGACTACGCCTATAGTGACTTTTGTATCGCCAGCTGTGCCGAAAAACTTGGTCAGAATGACATCGCCCAGACTTATAAGGTTGCGTCACAAAATTACCGCCATCTATTTGACGCTGAGACAGGTTACATGCGTGCGCGAGATAGCCAAGGCAACTTCCGCCCTGACTTCTCTCCTTATAGCTGGGGACGTGATTATGCCGAATGCTCTGCCATTCAAGCGACTTTAGGCGTCCTCCACGACATCCCTGGCTTAATCCAACTCATGGGTGGAAAGGAAACCTTTAGCCACTATCTTTTGAAAGCCTGTCAGGACGCTCCTCTCTTTGAAACCACCGGCTATGGTTACGAGATTCATGAAATGAGCGAGATGGCAACAGCTCCCTTTGGACAAGTCGCCATCTCTAACCAGCCTAGCTTCCACATTCCATATTTCTTTCGCTACAGCAACTACCCAGACTACACTGCTCTACTCATCAAGTCGATACGTCAGAAAGCCTTTCACCCAAGCTGGCAAGCCTATCCTGGCGATGAGGACAATGGCAGTCTCTCTGCTTGGTATATCTGGTCAGCTCTTGGATTCTACCCGACCTGTCCAGGCAAACCAAGTTACGATCTCGGAATTCCTCTCTTTGACCATCTCCGTATCTACCTGGCTAAGGAAAATAAATGGCTGGATATCCATGCCAAGCAAAACCACAGCCACTTCAACTTTGTCAAAGAATGCCGATTGGACAAGACCATAGTATCTAGCATTCAACACCAAAACCTCTTGAAAGCTGAGCAACTAACCTTTACACTTAGCTGGTTGCCAAATCACTCATAACCAAAAGAACCTTTGCATCGCGCAAAGGTTCTTCTTTTATGAAACTTGGACCTGAAGCTGGTCAACCAGCTGCCCATCTACCGTCAGATTCAGATAAAAGTCCAAGGTTTTATCTCCTGCAAAATACAAGGTTGGTAGCGTTAGCTTTTTTTCAGTCTCGCCAACTTGAAACGCAAGGACTTGAATCTCGTCCCGATAAGCGACACCATGCACACCCGTCCCTGGTTGAATCGAAATCTTAGCTTCTAAAGGACTGCTAGATTCTATGCGCTTCACTGTAAAGTGGACATTTTCTCCCTTGGTCACAGCTAGGCTTTTTTCTGAAAACTCTAGTTGCTGAACAGCTTCTTTTTTTGACAAGCTAGGTGTTTTATAGAGTGAAATCTTGGTCAACAAAGGCAAAGCCTGTGCCTCTGTAATGGTCACGCGTATCTTCTGCGCCTCAACGACTGATCCTCGTAAGAGACGTTTGTAGCCAACAGTATAACCAGACCCAAACTCCTGCCAGACACCATCCAACTCTACCTGAACATGAAAAGCAGCGATGCGTTGCCCCAACTTCAAATCTTCTCTTAACTCAATCACATCAAATGTTTTAGGTGATCCTAAATCGAGCTCTAATTGGATTGGCAACTCTGAATCACTTGCCCATGAACTAGTTTCCAGTCCATCTGTCAGATGATGACAGGCAAAGTCTGGTGATAGAGCAAGTCCAGATACCTTGGCTCCCAGAGCTAAATCTTCCCTATAGAGTGTGTCACGGTAGGCAGCAAATTCATAGAGACGCTGGATATCCTTTTCGTCAAAGAGTCCATCTTTATTAGGCGGAATATTGAGTAAGAGAGGTGTTCCCCGCCCTACCGAGTAAAAATAAATCTCGACCAACTCCTCGAGAGACTTAGGATCCTGATCCTCATGGTAAAACCAGCCTGGCCGAAGAGAAACATCTGCCTCGCCGATTGAAAACAGCGTCCCCAAGGGGTCTCCGTGCTGTAGATAATCTAATTCCGCCTCTGTTCCTAACTGGTCTAGTTTGACTTTTTGCCACAAGGGATCCCCTGCATAGCCCCGTTCATTTCCAATCCAGCGAATACTGGTTTCCTCAGTTGAGAAAATCAAACAATCGCCCTGCAAGTCACGAATGGTTTCAAACCAGGTCTCAAACTCATAGTTGACCTTCTGGGCCCCTTCCCCTCGAGCACCATCCATCCACACCTCAGTGAACTTCCCGGCATTCCCATAGGCAGGATTTGACAAGATTTCCTTCAATTGAGCCAGATAGTAGGCATTGTAGTCCGCTTCTCGGTCCACGTGATAGAGGGGACTGTGAGCATCCCAAGGAGACAAATACACTCCCATGTCCATGTCAAACTCAGTCGCAGCTTTGGAAACCTCAAGGAGCAAGTCCCCCTTTCCACCCCTCCAAGGGCTAGCCTTGACCGAATAGTCTGTATAAGCTGTCGGGTAGAGGACAAAACCATCATGGTGCTTGATCACCAAAATCAGTTTTTTAAAACCTGTTTCTTTGAGTACCCGAACCCATTCACGCGCATCTAACTTGGTCGGGTTAAAACGCATAGGATCCTCTTGCCCACTTCCCCATTCTTGGTCATAAAAGGTATTGGGGCCAAAGTGGATAAAGGCAGCTAGTTCATCCTCTAAATAATCCAGCTGGGCCTGGCTTGGTAATGGCCCATGTGGTTTTATGTTTGTCATCATCTCATGTCTCTTTCTCTTGTTCACAAAGTTATCCACAACTTGTGGATAAGAAAACATACCTAAAAACTAGTCTTTTCAGACTCCAGCTTTTAGACTTGGAAGCTTTCACCCTAAACAAAACTTTGTCAAATACCTTTATACTAGGGTTTCTACTAGTTTTCTAGAAAGTCACTAATATACGGAACTATTATCAGGATACTTCAACACCATGAGTTGCATGTCATTTTCTCCTAGACTTATCCACAGACTGTGAATAAACTATGGTTCCAGACCGCTCTCTCCTTGACTATAACAAAAAGCGATAGTAGCGTCAATATGACTAAGCTCCCTTCCTAAATACCCTGAAAAGATTCTATAATTTGTACAATCGTAGCTTTTGCATTCGCCAGCTAGTGAGAATCAGCCAGTAGAAAATGACTACTTTATCACATTGTGAACAGCACAGCTGTGATACTATAATACCTAACAACCTAATCATTTCTAGCAAAAAATCCCGCAGATTTGCGGGATCTTCTCTTGCATCAATGCGCCAACATTTCTTGAGCGATTTCTTGGCCAGATAGGTTATCTGGGTAGTAGGTTGGCC
>CAUSWL010000039.1:0-11905 GCA_963535345.1 uncultured Streptococcus sp. | reverse complement strand
ATCTCAAGAACCGGAATCTTACGTGATATCCATTACACTAAGGGTGGAAACTTGTCTTATTATAACAGAAATTTGCTCTAATAACAAGTTTTTTTATGGGTAGACTAAGCGTCCATTAGTGGGATGCATCCCCGTTCCAGATAGAGTTTTTCACGATAACATAATCAACATGTTTAAGGTCAGCAATTCTGCGTCCACCTGCGTAGGAAATAGCACTTTGTAAGTCCTGCTCCATCTCAGTAAGGGTGTCTTGCAAATGCCCTTTGGTAGGAAGCAAAATGCGTTTGCCTTCCACATTTTTATATGCTCCTTTTTGATATTGAGAAGCTGAACCATAGTATTCTTTGAACTGTTCGCCATCAACTTCAATCGTTTTCCCTGGGCTTTCGATGTGTCCTGCAAAAAGGGAACCGATCATGACCATGCTGGCACCGAAACGGATAGACTTAGCAATATCACCATGAGTACGAATCCCACCATCAGCAATGATCGGTTTACGCGCAGCCTTAGCACACCAACGTAGGGCAGCCAATTGCCAACCACCTGTACCAAAACCAGTCTTGACCTTGGTGATACAAACCTTACCAGGACCGATTCCGACCTTAGTCGCATCCGCACCGGCATTTTCCAATTCACGCACAGCTTCTGGTGTTCCCACGTTACCAGCAATGACAAACGTATCTGGTAATTCTTTCTTAATGTGTTGAATCATAGAAATCACGCTATCTGCATGTCCATGAGCAATGTCAATCGTGATATACTCAGGAGCATCAGCCTTGAGTTGGCTAACAAAATCATACTCGTAATCCTTGACACCGACTGAAATAGAAGCAATGAGCCCTTGATCGTGCATGCGTTTGATAAAAGGAATGCGCCCAGCCTCATCAAAACGATGCATAATGTAAAAGTAACCGCCTTTAGCAAGTTGCTCTGCAACATCCTCATCCAAAATCGTCTGCATGTTGGCTGGTACAACAGGTAATTTGAAAGTGTGATTTCCAAGTGTGACGCTTGTGTCTGCTTCTGCACGGCTTTTAATGACACATTTATTTGGGATCAACTGAATATCTTCGTAATCAAAAATTGGAAATTCATTTAACATATCGCTGTCTCGTTTCTTTTGTAATGACCTACCTATGCTTGCGCATCCCTACGCCTTTTCCGACGTTTCCTTGATTTATTATAAACTAAAGTACAGTTTTTGTCAAATAATTTTAATTATAAAACAATAATGTTCGGTTTTTATAATTTAAATATAAAAAGTGAGGAGATTAGTTTCTCCCCACTTCCTTATCAATATTTCTTTTAAAAATCGCTTCGGAGCTTTCCATCATTTCACAAAATTCATTATAAGATGAAGCATTCTGAGGAATATGGATAGACAATTTCTTCAACAAAGCTCCATAACCTGCTAGCTTTCCTATCTCATTATCAACAACCTTGTGCTTGCTCGGAAAAACAAGACCAGCTTTCTCAGCTTCTAAAATATAAGAATAGGAAATCAGCTGGAATAAGTCCTCACGGTTGATTCCTTTTTCAGTGAACTCCAGTTTCTTATATTTTGCATCTAGAACAATCTTTCGTTCTCTGTCATAAAAATCTGGATATACCTTTCGTTTCCCAACAGAAAATACTGAAATTCCGTCCGTCTTATCTTTATTTCGTGGATGGATGAAACCTTTTGGCAACAAGCTGTGAACATACTCTTCCCAAAGCCAGGCAACATCAAAGAGAATACCATGTACCCTTTGAGATTGAGGGCCAAGACCATGCTTTTCTCTACTCAGAATCATCAAGCAGAGTTCCTGTAACTTTCTGTACTCTCTGAAGTAGGCGTGTCGGATGGGTTTGATTTTATTCATTCTGATAATCTTAGCACGATCAGCTAGTTTATAAGCTGGAGTTGCACGAGTAATTTCAGTTATATTTTCACGATTACTATCAAGTAGTGCTCCAAAACTTTTTTGAATCTTTATGTACTCAATCGTATGCCGAATCAACTGCATGAGTGGATTATCATAGGTAAACTCTCTTGTTGTATAGGCAATATTTCCCGTAAAAGGAAGATTTTTCTTAAGATGATTTCCTACATCAACGGCTCCCTTTACATGACTGTCGTTATGAGAAAATCTCTGGTATTCCTTATAAAGACCTTTTCTGAGAGCAGCTTGTAAATACTTGGGAAAGAGGTAAATCAAAAGCTGATAGAGTTTATCCTCTAGAGATAGACCGACATCCAAACTAGTCAGATTGATATTGAGAACCTTTTGTAAGAGATAATGCAAAAAATGGTCGTTACTTTCATCAGAAAAACGAGAGGCAATCGTTAATCTTTCCTGACCATATCCAAGAAAACCAATCACGTTTCCTGTCTTGATTTCCTGATTAACTGTTTCCAAAATCTTTTGGTCCTTATCTAAATCAAGAGAATTTATCAAATCATTCGGGAAAATAAAGATACGGTCCTCTCGAGAAAGGTTATCCAGTGTTCTATCAAGAAGCGCTTGACTTAGTTTGGGATATTCTGCTACAAAGTCTTCTTTAGCAATTTTATGCTGATTATCAGTTATACGCATCATTATCACCAGTATCTTGCTGAACTGTTTGCTCGTTATTTGTCAGATCAAATGCTTTTTTCAATGTATCCAGAGTTTCGGCCTCCTCATAAGAACCACGTAAGTAATCTTCCAATAGAGGTTTGAGGTAATCAGACCAGAGTAACTCATAGTCAAAATCCACATCCTGCAACTTAAGGAAATAACTTGGTCCGATATGATAATGACTATTTAGCTCTTGAACGTTTTCGATAGCAGCATTCAAGTTTCTTAGACGAGTTTTTGCTTCTTCGGCTTTATCACCAAGCACGTCATCAAGCATACCAACTTGACTCTCGGCAGTAACTTCAACAAAACGGAAACGACGACGCATAGCAAAATCAAAGGTATCTACTGAACGGTCAATATCATTCATTGTTCCGATGATGTAGACATTCTCAGGAATATAAAACTTGTCATCAGTCTCATGTAAATTAGCATATTGGGTAGAAACACTTCCCTTTTCACCACGATAACCAGGGTCAATAGAGAAAAAGAGTTCACCAAAAATCTTTGAAATCTCTCCACGATTGATTTCATCGATGATGAAGACGAATTTCTTATCAGTATCAATTTCTGTTGGGGAAACATAGTCTTTCAAACCAAATCTCTTTCTCAATGTTTCTAGGACAGTTTTTCCACCACTTTTGTAGTATTCTTGCTTATTATAATTTTTATCTTTATACAACTCGTAAACATATTTGCGAGGTAGTGACCATCCTGGAACACCACTATCATAATTTACTGACAAATTTTGTCTACTATTAACAGATAAGTAAGATGTTTTTGTTATATATTCTTTTTCTTCAGCAACATTTATATATTCTAAGTAAGAATCCCAAGCCTCATCAAAATTATCTTGTCCTCCAATCAATTGGGCTTCTTTTGCTTTCTGACAAAAATCTTTAAAAATACCATCCTGTAGCTTAAACTCAATAGCTCCATCCCCATTTGATACCGGTCTCAACCCCTCTACAAAATCAGTATAATCATAGGATGGGTGAAATTGTACAAAGTCGATTTGGTCTTCTTCGTTACCATCCGTTAATTCTTTAGCAATTTCTTTAGCAAGATAAGTTTTTCCTGTGCCAGGAGCACCACGGAGGATGAGGTTTTTGGATTGTAACAAGATATTACTCAAGGGATGATGAATATTATTTTGTTCAGACATTTCTTTCTCTCCTTGCTTATTATCACTGTCTATAATATCTTTTGAATACTCAAATAAAATACTACCCAACATTGAAGATTCTAGTTCAGGATATGTTTTAGAAAACAGTTTAAAAATCTCATGATTCTGACGATAGGGTCCTCCTTGATTGCTTTGGGGAATCAACCTATTCCAAAATTCATTTTGACTATTCATATTTACTCCTAAAAAAGAAGGATTCTCAGAATAAATACAAAGTAGTTTTGTCACCACAGCAGAACGACTAATAAATTCATTTGTTGACTTTTTCATATCAAATATAGGATTGTCAAAATCAAGTTTACTACCGATTTGAATAATCTGATACAGATCTCTTTTTAATTTATTAAAACGTTGCTCCAATTCAGATATAGGAATGATTTTATTAGCTTGATTTTTATAGCTTTGGGTATCCTCATTCCAATAAATACCAAATTTTGAAGAGCCTCCCCCTCCAATACCTAAAAATAAAGATTTGTATTTACCCCTCTCAAGACTATAGCAAAAAGAATTACTTTTAGCACCTTTCCCAATAACATAATCATCAATAGACATGGTTAAAATTCTATCAAGTGGCCACTCTTTAAGAAATTCTTCACGTAATTGTTCATTGTAAATACTATATTTAGATGCATCTTCTCTTAATCTTATTTTATTTTCTTGGTACCAATCATAAAAATCTTCCAAACTAACTTTTCTTTTCAGCATCAATCTTACTCCTTTTATAATAATGTTCGAATAAAAAACTATATATTTCACATATAGAATATCATATCTATAAAAAAAAGAAAAGCCTAGTGTAGAGTGGGGTATGCCCTCATAACACTAGACTTCTTTTTTATCTTAATAATACTCTCCCTGACGGTAGTCCCATGAGTTAAAGGTGTCTGACAGGTGCATCATAATCTTATCAATGTCAAGCCCTTTGCGGATTACAACTGGAGCTGGTGAAGTTGAGCGTGCTCCTCCTTGTTCTGGGATGAGTTTGCCATCTTTATCGACCATAGAGACCATCACACCTTGCTCGTAGCGAGTTTCAATCGTTTTGTCAGGTTGGATAGATGCCACGTAGTCGTCTGCCTCGATAACAAGGTCCACTGCTCCTTCGATGCGTTCTCCAATTCCTTCTACCTTGCCGCGATTTCCTTTTCCAGATGGGTTAGCTGATGAGGCATAAACCATCTTGCCTTCTTCCCAAAGTTTGGCAGCCAATTGTTCACCAGCTTTCCCAAATTTGATAACGAAACAGCTCGTACCACGCACATCAGTCATAAGTTCTTCACGGCCATCACCGTATGCTTTGAGTTTTTCAAAGGATTCTGGTTTCCAAGGGAGGATACAACCAAGAAGAATATCTTCATCCCAATGTTTTTGGTAAAAGGCTTCAATTTCTGGGTTGAGTTGTGCTAAAGCGCGAAGCTCATCCATGCTACCGCAGAGAACAACACCTGGTTTGTTACGGTTACGCTCTTTAGCTGCGAACTTGCGCTCAAGTCCTGCCTTGTCGCTAGTCATAATAATGTAACCAACTTTTGTAGGGCAAACGATACATCCGCCCTCACCTTTTAAAATGTCATAGCCTTCTTGAGAAAGTGTTCCGTTCCATTGAATGTGTTTTGTCATAGTTCTATAGTTCCTTTTCTATTTTTTCTAATCCTGCCAGTAGGCTGGACGTTGTTTTTCATAAGCAGCAATCAAGTCTTCATACTGCAAAGTAATGCCGATATCATCCAAACCATTTAAGAGCTTGTGTTTCCACTCGCTATCGATTTCGAAAGTGAATTCTCCAACTGATGAGATGATTTTTTGTTGTTTCAAGTCTACAGTTACCTGGTCGGTCGGTTTGAGTTGGGCTAGCTTTTCTCTAACCTCCCTAGGCTGAACAATAGGCAACATGCCATTATTGAGTTCATTATTGTAATGAATGTCCCCAAAAGATCCTGCAATCACAACCTTAAAACCATAGTCCGCTAGAGCCCAAGCTGCGTGTTCCCTTGAAGACCCTGCCCCAAAGTTATCCCCTGAGATGAGGATACTAGCTTTCCTATATTCAGGTATATTAAAGACAAAGTCTGGGGCCTCAGTATACTTGTCATCCAGATAACGCCAAGCATACATGAGGTACTTACCAAAGCCTTTTTTATCAATTAACTTGAGAAACTGCTTGGGAAGGATTTGGTCGGTATCAATGTTATCATTCATAAGAGGAACGGTCGTTCCCGTATAAACTGTAAATTTCTCCATATCCTCTCCTTACTGGGCTTCTGGCATTTGTCGAACATCTACGAAACGCCCTGCGATAGCTGCTGCTGCTGCCATGGCTGGACTGCAGAGGTGGGTCTTAGCACCAAATCCCTGTCTGTCTTCAAAGTTGCGGTTGCTGGTTGAGGCGCAGTGGACACCATCAGGGACCTTGTCTGGATTCATCCCTAGGCACATAGAACAACCTGGATCTCTCCACTCAAAACCAGCGTCTAGGAAAACCTTGTCCAAGCCCAACTTCTCAGCAGCTCGTTTGACAGGACGAGAACCTGGGACTACGATAGCCGTTAAGTTAGGAGCAATTTTCTTCCCTTTGACAAATCGAGCAGCCAGTTGCAAGTCACTGAGACGAGCATTGGTACAAGACCCGATAAAGATATAACCTAGTTCAATATCTGCTGGCTTTTGACCAGGCTCCAAGTTCATGTAATTGTAGGCTCGCTCATCATTCATATCCTTAATTTCTGGGAAGCTACTGTCAAAGTCAACCCCCATAGCAGGATTGGTCCCCCAGGTCACCATAGGTGCCAAGTCTGAGACATCCATCTGGATAACCTTATCATAGACGGCATCCTCATCGCTGACAAGGGTCTTCCAGTCGGCAACTGCCTCCTCGAAAGCTTCGGGAACGCATTCCCGTCCCTTGAGATAGTCATAGGTGGTTTGATCCGGATTCATGATTCCCATCTTAGAGCCAAACTCGATGGACATATTGCAGATGGTCATTCGCTCTTCCATGGTCAAAGCATCAATCGCTTGCCCACGATATTCCACCACATAGCCTACACCACAAGCAACGCCGTACTTGGCAATCAAGGCTAAAATGTAATCCTTAGAATAAACTCCTTTTTGAGGAACACCAGTGAATTCTACCAGCATTTTCTTGGGTTTGACCTGCCAGAGGGTCTGGGTCGCAAAGACATGCTCAACCTCACTAGTCCCAATCCCAAAGGCGATGGCTCCGAAAGCTCCGTGAGTAGCTGTATGGCTGTCTCCACAGACAATGAATTTCCCTGGTTGAGTTCTTCCTGTTTCTGGACCTACCATGTGAACGATACCTTGTTTTTCAGAACCATGGGCCGCATGTTCAATCCCAAACTCCTCAACATTTTCAGCAAGCTTATCAATTTGCGCCTTGGAAATGACATCTCGAATATCGTAGATATTGACCGTTGGTACATTGTGGTCAAAGGTGCCAAATGTCAAGTCTGGTCGTCTCAATCTGCGACCTGCATCTCGTAATCCTTGAAAAGCTTGGGGACTAGTCACTTCATGAATATAGTGCTGGTCCACATACATGAGTTGGGGCTGCCCCTCTTCTCCTGTGATGACATGGCGGTCCCATAATTTATCAAAAATCGATTTTCCTGCCATCCATTACCTCCAAATGAAATATAGGGCTACTAGTGTGGTTACCATGCCAAGGAACCAAACCGTTTTAAAATACCATTTTCGAGTCTTGTGATGAAAGATCATTCCTGCTAACCAGGCACCAAATCCACCACAGACAAGTGCTATCGTCAAGAGAATTTTCTCTGGGATGCGCCAAGCACCTCTCCTTGCCTTGGATTTGTCGATTCCATAAATGATAAAAATTATGACATTCCAAATCAAGAGGGTAAGAGTAATTCCTTCGTTTATCTTCATAGTCTTTCAATGATGGCTTCCGTCATTTCCTTGGTCGAAGCCTTTCCTCCTATATCTCTCGTTAAAATTCCTGCTTCCAAACTGGCTTCTACAGCATGTTCGATACGCTCCGCATCCTCATAACGTCCAAAGCTATCTCTCAACATCATGGCAACTGACAAAATCATGGAAATAGGATTGGCAATTCCTTGACCTGCAATATCAGGTGCCGAACCGTGAATGGGCTCATAGAGACTTGGGCCATTTTCAGAGTGACTAGCAGATGGCATGACTCCAAGTGTGCCAGATAGAACGCTTGATTCATCCGAGAGAATATCTCCGAAAAGATTTTCTGTCACGATGACATCAAACTTAGCAGGATTGGTAATCATGATCATGGCAGCTGAGTCCACCAGCTGATGTTCCAAGGTCACATCTGGGAAATCCTTAGCAACATCCTCAGCTACTCTCCGCCAAAGTTTAGAAGTCGCTAACACATTTTGCTTATCGATACTGGTGAGGATTTTTCTCCGATTTTTTGCAATTTCAAAGGCCTTGCGAATAATCCGCTCCACTTCCTCATAACTGTAGTCGTTGATATCACGCGCTTTTCGCTCTTCTAGAATATGATCCCCAAAGTAAATCCCTCCTGTCAACTCACGCACCACGACAAAGTCCACACCAGCAATTCGTTCCAGTTTGAGAGGTGACAAATGTTTGAGACTGTCAAAGATTTTTACAGGGCGAATATTGGCATAGAGATTTAGTTCCTTACGAAGAGCCAGCAAGCCTTGTTCAGGCCGAATCGCTGCCCCATCATACTGGGGACTACCGATGGCTGCTAGGAGAATAGCATCTGCTTCTCTACATGCCTTGAGGGTCTCATCAGGTAAGGGATGCCCAGCAGCATCAATACCTGCACCTCCAAAGGGGCATCTGTCTATCTCATAGTCAAAACCTGTTTTTGAAGCTAGAGCTTCTAGAACTGCTAAACCAGCTTCCATGATTTCTGGACCGATTCCATCCCCTGCTAGAGCTACTATTTTCTTTGTCATAGCCTTCTCCTTTACACACTAGGCATGTCTCGGTAGGAAACGCTATGCCCCATCTCACCTGCATTCTCTTTTTGAACAAAAGTATTGGCATTGATATAAGCAATAGCCGAAGCCTTCAATACATCGAAATCAAGACCTGCTGCGTTAAAGATGGTTTCTGTATCTCTGTTTTCAACAGTAACCAAGACACGAGCTTGAGCATCAATTCCATCTGTCACAGCATCAATGGTATAGGACACCAAGCGGACAGATTGGTTAAAGAACTTATCGATAGCGTTAAAGATTGCTTCAACGGAACCTTGTCCTGTCGCATTAAATTCGACTTTTTCACCATCCATATTAGCCAGACTAACAAGCGCTTCAATGTCATTATCTGCATGGGTTTGAAGTTGTAAATCATCAAAGTGGAAGCCTTCTGGATTTTCAACCATGGTTCCAGCTACCAGAGCTCGAATATCTGCATCTGTAATTTCTTGTTTCTTATCTGCCAGTGCCTTGAACTTAGCAAAGAGTGGTTTGATATCCTCTTCTGTAAAGTCAAGAGCCAATTCTCTTAGTTTTTCAACAAAGGCATGGCGACCAGACAATTTTCCAAGCGGAAGACTATTACTCTTAACACCGACCAATTCAGGTGTAATGATCTCATAAGTGAGAGGATTTTTAAGGACTCCATCTTGGTGAATGCCCGATTCATGAGAGAAGGCATTGCCACCAACGACAGCCTTGTTTTTAGGAACTGGAATACCAGAGAAGCGAGAAACCATTTCAGACGTATTCATTGTTTCATCCAAAACAATATCACTAGTTGCTTGGAAGAAATCCTCACGAATCTTCAAAGCAACAGCTACTTCTTCAAGAGCAACATTACCTGCGCGTTCACCGATACCATTAATAGTTCCCTGGACACGTCCAGCACCGTGTTTAATTGCTGTCAAAGTATTTGCAGTTGCCATACCGAGATCATCGTGACAGTGGACACCAAAGACAACTTTATGATCTGATTTAATATTTTCAGTCAAGTGATCAAAGATACGTGCAAACTCTTCTGGAGTCGTAAAACCAACTGTGTCAGGGATATTGATATAAGATGCACCTGCATCAACCGCTGTTTGAACGACTTGTAAGAGGAAATCCAACTCTGTTCTAGTCGCATCCTCAGGAGAGAATTCGACGATTTCAAACTTAGAACGTGCGTAAGAAACATGCTCCTTAATAGCTTCTAAAATCTCTTCCTTGCTTTTATTGAGCTTATACTTGCGGTGAATCGGACTGGTAGCGATAAAGACATGAATTTGTGGATACTTGGCATCCTTAAGAGCCTCATAACAAGCATCAATATCAGATTTTACAGAACGAGCTAATCCTGTCACTGCTGTTTTTTTCATGACTTTAGCAATTTCTTGAACGGCTATAAATGAATCTGGACTGGCAGCAGGAAAACCAGCTTCAATTACAGAAATTCCCCATTTCTCCAGCTGTCTTGCAATGGAAACTTTTTCCTTTATTGAGAAGTTAACACCAGGTGTTTGCTCCCCATCACGAAGGCTTGTATCAAAAAATTCAACTTTACGCATAAGATTTCCCCTTTTCCAAATGTGGTTTTAAAAAAACATCTCGCTCAGAAGCCCAAGCGAGATGTTGATTTACTCCCGCTTGGTAAGCCAAACAGGACTAATGCTTTTGCACTAGCCCGAGTACCTCAACAACAAAGCAAATTGATTAAACTTAGCTGTTTTCATGTTTGACTTTCTCCTTCGTTTGATATCTTGTTTAGTATTTTAGCATAGGCAAAAGTACTTGTCAAGAAAAAATCCAATATTTTCTGAAAATTTCTTCAGTAGAGAATATTTTGCTAATTGAAAGTTCTTGAAAACCATTGAAATGTTTCATTTTTTAGTGGTTAAGTTCCAACTTTTTTCTATAAATTCCAATACTTCTTTATCTGATAAAGTATCATCAAGCGCCACACTAATCCAGTAACGTTTATTCATATGAAAAGCTGGATAAACGCCTTTGTGTGAAAGTAAATCAGCTACTTGGTCATGTTTGAGGTTGACTGCTTCCACCTGTCCTTCTCTGCCCTTTTCCAGCTTATCCCAAGAGATTTTCATCAAGACGGCATACCACTTTTTATTGCCTTCGTGTCTTAACACTGCCGTATCAGGCGATTTCTCCCACAAATACTCCAACTGATTACCATACTTTTCCTGAACTTGAGTCATGATTCGTTTAGTCTGAGGACAGATATAATCCTGCACATCAAAACAAGCCTTCCGAATCTGGTAAAGAATCTCCAAACAAGCCTCACGGACACTTCCTACAAAACTTCCCCTCATGCTTTCCATATGGACTTGAGGATAGAGGTCACCAGTCTCCTGGTCAAAGACTTGAAAACTCACATTATCAGCAGTGATAGACACAGTCATGACAAAGTCACCCTGCAAAATCTGGCAACTATAGGTCCACACTCCACCATTTTCTACAAAACCATAATCATGAGCCTTTTCTTGATTCAACTGATAGGATTTAAAAATTTCAAACATAAGTGAAAACTGCTACCCAAAGCTAGCAGTTCCTTTCTATTTTTTAAAAGACAACCTTGGTACCGTGAAGTTGCGTCACGCCCAGTTGGTCGATAAAGGTTTGACGGTTGTCCAAGTCAATCCCCCCACCTGGTAAGATTTCAATTTTACCAGCAGCATGTTCCAAAATTCTGTGATAGTGAGCAAAACGTTTTTCTAGCGCATCACTAGACACACCCGCACGAGTCAAGATACGAGTGACACCAGCTTGGCTGAGCCAGTCAATAGCTTCCAACTGGTCTTCTTCGCTCAATTCATCAAAAGCCATGTGGAAGACAATTTCCATTCCTTTTGATGCGGCAATTAACTTTTCAAGATTAGGCTTATCCAACTTCTTATCAGCAGTTAAGGCACCAAAGACGACCCCTTGGCTACCTGCTTGAGCAGTTAAACGAATGTCTTCTAGCATGATGGCAATTTCCAAATCTTGATAAACAAAGTCGCCACCACGTGGACGAATCATGGTCATGATGTTCGTATCGTAGTTAGCTGCCAATTCAACAGCTGCCTTGGTTACTCCATAGCTTGGTGTTGTTCCTCCTACTGCTAGATTGTCACAAAGTTCGATTCGACGAGCTCCAGCCTGCATCGCTTTTT
>CAUSWL010000038.1:0-11985 GCA_963535345.1 uncultured Streptococcus sp. | reverse complement strand
CAGAACTAGCAGGTCTTGCCATGGCCCTTAGTTCTTTGTCTGTTTTGACTAGCTCGCTTCTGCTCAATGTTGCGAAAATTGATTAATGGGAACAAAAAGTGATACAGAATTTTGTATCACTTTTTGTTCGATTTCCTACAGCTACAAGTCTTAGAGGTGCATGTAAATTATAATAAAATATCCTATTCTACTATAGTTTGTGAAATTTTCTCAAAATCAGCATCTGTTATGTAATAGGGATTGAGCATCTCTGAGCAGATTCTTATACATGTGCATCTCTTTGTGATAAATTAATACTGTAATCGTTTTGTAAATCGTTTTCATGAGAAAAGTCAGAAAAAACTCATTTTCAAGGCGAGATGATCGCAAAGATGAAGTAGAAGCGCTATGCTGCATTTTAAGGGATCAAAATAGAATTAAAGGAGAGTTAGAATGACTCAAGGGAAAATTACTGCATCTGCAGCAATGCTTAACGTATTGAAAACATGGGGCGTAGATACCATCTACGGGATCCCATCAGGAACACTTAGCTCACTCATGGACGCTTTGGCTGAAGACAAAGATATCCGTTTCTTGCAAGTTCGCCACGAAGAAACAGGTGCTCTTGCAGCGGTTATGCAAGCTAAATTTGGCGGCTCTATCGGGGTTGCAGTTGGTTCAGGTGGACCTGGTGCGACTCACTTGATCAACGGTGTTTACGATGCAGCGATGGATAACACTCCATTCCTTGCTATCCTTGGATCACGTCCAGTTAACGAATTGAACATGGATGCCTTCCAAGAATTGAACCAAAACCCAATGTACAACGGTATCGCTGTTTACAACAAACGTGTAGCTTACGCTGAGCAATTGCCAAAAGTAATCGACGAAGCTTGCCGTGCTGCAGTTTCTAAAAAAGGTCCAGCTGTTGTTGAAATCCCAGTAAACTTCGGTTTCCAAGAAATCGACGAAAACTCATACTATGGATCAGGTTCATACGAGCGTTCATTCATCGCTCCTGCTTTGAACGAAGTTGAAATCGACAAAGCTGTTGAAATCTTGAACAATGCTGAACGTCCAGTTATCTATGCTGGTTACGGTGGTGTTAAAGCTGGTGAAGTGATCACTGAATTGTCACGTAAAATCAAAGCACCAATCATCACAACTGGTAAAAACTTTGAAGCTTTCGAATGGAACTATGAAGGTTTGACAGGTTCTGCTTACCGTGTTGGTTGGAAACCAGCCAACGAAGTGGTCTTTGAAGCAGACACAGTTCTTTTCCTTGGTTCAAACTTCCCATTTGCTGAAGTTTACGAAGCCTTCAAGAACACTGAAAAATTCATCCAAGTGGATATCGACCCTTACAAACTTGGTAAACGTCATGCCCTAGACGCTTCAATCCTTGGTGATGCAGGTCAAGCAGCGAAAGCAATCCTTGACAAAGTGAACCCAGTTGAATCTACTCCATGGTGGCGTGCAAACGTTAAGAATAACCAAAACTGGCGTGATTACATGAACAAACTCGAAGGTAAAACTGAGGGTGAATTGCAATTGTATCAAGTTTACAATGCAATCAACAAACATGCTGATCAAGACGCTATCTACTCAATCGACGTAGGTGACACTACTCAAACATCTACTCGTCACCTTCACATGACACCTAAGAACATGTGGCGTACATCTCCACTCTTTGCGACAATGGGTATTGCCCTTCCTGGTGGTATCGCTGCTAAGAAAGACAATCCAGATCGCCAAGTATGGAACATCATGGGTGACGGTGCATTCAACATGTGCTACCCAGACGTTATCACAAACGTTCAATACGACCTTCCAGTTATCAACGTTGTCTTCTCAAATGGTAAATATGCCTTCATCAAGGACAAATACGAAGACACAAACAAACACTTGTTTGGTTGTGACTTCCCTAATGCTGACTATGCGAAAATCGCTGAAGCTCAAGGAGCTGTTGGATTTACAGTTGACCGTATCGAAGACATCGATGCAGTTGTTGCAGAAGCTGTTAAATTGAGCAAAGAAGGTAAAACTGTTGTTATCGATGCTCGCATCACTCAACACCGTCCACTTCCAGTAGAAGTACTTGAATTGGATCCAAAACTTCACTCAGAAGAAGCAATCAAAGCCTTCAAGGAAAAATACGAAGCAGAAGAACTCGTACCATTCCGCCTCTTCTTGGAAGAAGAAGGGTTGCAATCACGCGCAATCAAATAATCCTGCTCGTCGAAAATCAAATGTAAACTGCGTTATCTTCACCTTGCCGTACTCCAGTACTGTCTGCGGTTCGATGCCTTGTTTATTCTTTGATTTTCTTAGAGCAGAACTTAAAAAGATCGGAGCAATCCGGTCTTTTTGTGGAGGATAAGAAATGAATTTAAATCAATTAGATATTATCGTTTCAGATGTTACCCAAGTTTGTGCTAGCTTGGAGCGTATTTTGGATAAAAAAGCCGATTATGTTGACGACAGTTTTGCTCAGTTCACGATTGGCAGTCACTGTCTCATGTTGTCTCAAAATCATTTGGTTCCTTTGGAAAACTTTCAGTCAGGAATCATTCTTCATATCGAGGTTGAGGATGTAGACCAGAACTACAAACGGTTGAAAGAACTTGGTATCCAGGTTTTAAACGGTCCAGTTGTAACCGATTGGGGAACCGAAAGCCTGCTAGTTAAAGGCCCAGCTGGTTTAGTGATTGATTTTTATCGTATGAAATAGGACGCGTGATCATTTAACGTCAACCTTAGCTATTCTTAAAACAGAATTTGAGAAAATGAACTATTTAAAAGATCGGAGTCATCCGGTCTTTTTATGTTCCCAAGTGTAGGAGTTACCTTAGAATAGGTTCAGTTTTTCATAGGATCTTGTAGGATTTTTTGGAAAGAGAAGGGTATAATAGAACTATCAAATCAAGTGAGGTGGGGAGATGACCGACAAACTTCAATTTCCAGATGGTTTCCTTTGGGGTGGAGCGACGGCTGCTAACCAGTGTGAGGGAGCTTATACTGAAGACGGCCGTGGCTTGGCCAATGTGGATGTGGTGCCGATTGGGCCTGATCGTCACGCCATTATTACGGGTAAGAGAAAAATGTTCGATTTTGAAGAGGGTTATTTTTATCCGGCTAAAGATGGCATTGATATGTACCATCGCTACAAGGAAGACATTGCGCTCTTTGGGGAAATGGGCTTTAAAACCTATCGCTTGTCCATTGCCTGGTCTCGGATCTTCCCGAAAGGAGATGAACTAGAGCCGAATGAAGCAGGTCTACAGTTCTATGAAGACCTCTTTAAGGAGTGCCACAAGTATGGCATTGAACCCTTGGTGACCATTACCCACTTTGACTGTCCCATGCATTTGATTACCGAGTATGGAGGTTGGCGTAGTCGCAAGATGTTGGAATGTTATGAACGTCTCTGCCGGACCCTCTTCACTCGCTACAAGGGCTTGGTCAACTACTGGCTAACCTTTAATGAGATCAATATGATCCTCCATGCGCCTTTTATGGGAGCGGGTCTATGCTTTGAAGAAGGGGAGAATGAGGAGCAAGTCAAATACCAGGCGGCTCACCATGAATTGGTCGCTTCAGCCATTGCTACCAAGCTAGCCCATGAGATTGATCCTAACAATAAGGTGGGCTGTATGTTGGCAGCTGGGCAAAACTATCCGCATACCTGTGCTCCGAGAGATGTCTGGGCTGGTTTAGAAGAAGACCGCAAGAACTATTTCTTTATCGATGTGCAAGCGCGTGGGGAATACCCTAACTATGCCAGGAAAGAGTGGGAGCATCAGGGAATTACAGTCGAGATGACGGAACAGGACCTGCAATTGTTGAAAGACCATACAGTGGACTTTATTTCCTTCTCCTACTATGCCAGTCGGGTCGCTTCAGGGGATCCAGCTGAAAGGGAGAAAACAGCGGGTAATATTTTTGCCTCTTTGAAGAACCCCTATCTAGAAAGCTCGGAATGGGGTTGGCAGATTGACCCTCTTGGTCTCCGCATTACGCTGAACACCATCTGGGATCGTTATCAAAAGCCGATGTTTATCGTAGAAAATGGACTAGGCGCCGTTGATACCCCAAATGAAGCCGGGGAGATTGAGGATGACTACCGGATTGATTACCTCGCTGCCCACATCAAGGCCATGCGGGAGGCCATCCACGAAGATGGTGTTGTCCTCTGGGGTTATACGACTTGGGGATGTATTGACCTGGTCTCTGCCGGGACTGGAGAAATGAAGAAGCGCTACGGCTTTATCTATGTCGATCGGGACAACGAAGGCAAGGGAAGCTTGGAGCGCTCCCGTAAGAAATCCTTCTATTGGTACAAAGAAGTCATTGCGACCAATGGGGCTTTTGTTGAATAGACGTCTCCTGTACTGCTTCACCATCTTCTGGATGACTCTCTGATAGTAAAGGAAAAAGCTTAGAATTCCAACCACAAGCTGGGGTCCTAAGCTTTTTGTATGTTGTTTAGCCAAGTCCTTACGAATTTACTGGTCGTAATCTAAGACATTGTTCTCGATGACAAACTTAGATTCAGCGGAAATGTTGGCTGCTCCTAGTTGCAACTGTGAACTTCCGTCTGGCTTCATGATGTGCCACTGACCGTCCTTGTGGGCAAAGATAGCCTGAAATGTGACGTTGTCACTCTTGTCTCGAATAGGTAGAACAAATGCTTGATCAGTATTCTCTAAGAGAATCTCTTCTTTTTTTTCAAAGTTATAGATATAAAATTGCCCAGTTCTTTGTCCCAAACCATGGAGTTCATCGACTTTTTGCCAATTCTCAAACTTATTCCGAACAAGGGATTCATTATAAATCTTGTTGAAGGTTTCGTTCCGTTTCTTCGTTTCTTCCTCGTCTAGTGTTTTCTGAAACTCTGCAACCTTTTTAGTCGTTTGAATGGTTTGTCTGTTTTGCTCCCTGATTTGCTGGCGGTGGATGACTCGCATCATTCTTGCAGCAACGCCCAGGATGACGAGAACGGATACAAGGCTGATTTTAGTTTTAGCATGATTTTTCATAGATGAGTCTCCCTATTCTATCATTGATCCTATTATACCCTTTGAAAGAAAGGATAGTCAAATTAATTTTGTGATGACCTCACCAGCAGATCTGTATGGAGACTATAGGATTTTATCAGATTTTCATTGACGAAGGACCCTTTATTTGATAGGCTAGAGAAATAGAAATGAATTGGAGTTCAAAGGAAAAAGGAGTGAGGCAAGTGGCACGTATTTTATTAATTGAGGATAATAGTGATATCCAAGAAATTCTGTATAGTCTCTTAAGTGAAGACCATGAGGTCCTTCAGGCTTTTTCAGGTACAGAAGGACTGCGGCTCTTCCAGCAAGAAGCCATTGATTTGGTCCTTCTCGATATCATGCTTCCAGGGAAAAATGGGGATCAGGTCCTTGAGGAGATTCGTTTGCAGAGTCAGGTGCCGGTCATCATGATGACAGCTCTTGGAGACAAACACCTCATTAGCCAGTATCTCCTTGCAGGAGCCAATGATTATATTGTCAAGCCCTTTAATCTGGATGAGGTGGCGGCTCGGGTGACGGTGCAACTGAGAAATAACAGCACTCCGGCACAGGAACCACCATCATCGAAAAATCTGACTTTTAAAAATCTGGTCCTGAACCCAGAAAGCTTTGAACTGGAGTCTGGAGAGCAGACGCTTCGCTTAGGCAAGAAGGAATTTCAAATTTTTGAAACTTTATTGGCGCATCCAAAGAAGATTTTCACCAAAGAAGAATTGTATGAGGCAGTCTGGGAAGAAGTCTATCTGCCTGGAGACAATACACTCAATGCCCAATTGAGCAATCTCCGAAAGAAAATTGCTCAGCTCGATCCTAATGAGGATTACATTGAAACCGTCTGGGGCTTGGGTGTTCGCTTGAAAGGAGACAAGTAATGTGGGGATTGGTTCTAGTTCTAGTCTTCCTTGTCCTTCTCTTGGGACTGGGCTATGTTCGCTTGCTTTCAGCTTTAAAGGATTTGCAGGAGCAGATTCAAAAGAAGCTCCAAAATGGGAGTGGGGTACGGTTGACGTCACGTGTTTCAAATAAAGAATTGGTCGCCTTGACCAAACAGGTCAGTGATCTTTTTGACCAGATCGAGCGGACCAATCGGATTGCCTTTCAAGAGAAGAAAACCTTGGATATGGCCATCAGTAATATTGCTCACGATATTCGGACGCCTTTGACCATTGCGTCGGGGTATACCCAGCAAATCATCAAGAGTGGGACGCAAGAAGAGGAAAAACTGAAGAAAATTGCTTCCAATCTTCAAGTCGTCTCGAAACGCCTAGAGTCTCTCTTGGAATACAGACGCTTGATGGAGGGTGCCATTCAGCCTCGGCTTTCAGACGTTAATCTCAGCCAAGTCCTAGCCCAGCAGTTGTTCCAGTATTATGATAGCTTGTCTGAGGCGGGGATTGCACTAGAGGTAGAGTTAGAAGAGCATCTCCATTATGCTACTGATCCTGAGCTTTGGGAGCGCCTCTTGCAAAATATGCTCAGCAATGTCCTCAAACATGGGAAGGAAGAGGCCCGTTTGACCCTGACTTCTGATGCGGAGATAATTCGGGTCGAACTGCGAAATATTGTGCAACAGCCGATTCAACACTTAGACCAATTAGCTAGTCGCTTCTACTCCGAAAATCTATCGGACACAGAGGAGTCTTCTGGCCTGGGTCTCTACATCATTCAAAATTTTGTAGAAATCTTAGGGGGAGATTTGCAACTGGCAACGGAGGCAGATTGGTTTATCTTAACCATTACATTAAAAAAGTAGGACTTGACCAATCGTCAAGTCCTACTTTTTTATAAATCTTTGTGTTTGAAAGTAGCGAGTCCCAGGAATCCGAAAACAAGGATGAATCCAAGGGCGATTGAGAGGGTATTGTTTGTTGCTGTCGTACTTTGGACCATGGAATATTGGAATTCCAAGTTTAGATAGTGCAAAATGTCGATGTCTTTAAAGAAGAGCGCAGGAAGGCTTAAGAAGATATTTCCAACGAAGTAGCCAACGAAGGCCAAGGTGATGGATTGGCTAGCGTAAAGGAGGAAGGAAATGATGCTGACCCAAGCCAAGGTGGAGAGGAACTGAATCAGTAGGGTCAGTCCAAAATGAGCCAAGAAGTGATCTGGCATGGTGCCAAGTCCATTGTAGAGGGTCGCGATTGAGAAGACAAGACCATAAGAAACGAGGAATTGGAAAAGAGCAATGGTCAAGACAACAGCACTTTTAGCAAAGTAGTAGCTGGTGCGAGAGACGCCATAGGCCAAACTATTCTTGTATAAGTTTTGTGTTAAGTCTGTTCCCAGGACCAGGGTGATGACAATAATGGTAAAGAGGATGGTCACACTGATGCTGGAGGAATAGTTGGTCAAGGCTTTAAAGCCAGTCCAAACTTCGGTCGCTTGGGGTAATTTGGATTCCGTATTGACACCGACGTGTCCGGTAGCTCCAAAGATGACTCCAGACAGGATATTGAGAACGAGAATGGCTTCTGTAATCCAAAAACCTTTGGAGCGAAAAAGTCTATAAAAATCTGCTTGAATGGTATGCAACATGATAAATCTCCTAAATGAAATGTGTGGATAGGTTATACAGGAAGATGGTATTTGGACTAGTCTACCAAGTCTGTAAAGAATTTTTCTAGATCTTGGCGGGCATAGTAGATTTCGTCCACGTCAATATCCGCTTGAACGAGGGCTTTGACGATGACTTTAATATCGTGAGTCTGGCCAAAGATATGGATTTCTCCATCCTTATTGATGACCTTGATGCGATGATGGAGTTGATCCTGGATCAGTTGACTCGCAAGGGCTAGTTGATTGGTCTTGAGGATGATATAGTCTTCACCTTGCTCCTCGAATTCGGCCTTGCTAATTTCTTTGATCAGGTGTCCTTGGTCGACAATACCAAAGCGATTGGCAACCAGATAGAGTTCAGAGAGGATATGACTGGAAATGAGGATGGTCATGCCGAGTTCATCATTGAGGCGCTTGATCATCTGACGAAATTCCTTGATTCCGACCGGATCAAGGCCGTTGATGGGTTCGTCCAGAATGAGGAAGTCGGGCTTGGCTATGAGCGCAATGGCAATTCCCAACCGTTGTTTCATCCCTAGTGAAAAATCACGAAATTTCTTCTTGCCAGTATTGTTCAGGCCGACATAGTTCAGGGTTTCTTTGATGACCTGGTCAGGGTTTGGGATATGGCGAGCCTTGCAATAGTAGACTAAGTTTTGGTAGGCGGTCATATGCTTGTGGGCCACGGGACTCTCAATGACGGATCCGACACGTTTCAGGGCTTGGGTCCACTGGGAGCGATTGGTAGAAGCAAAGAGGGAGACGCTTCCGTCGGTTTCTTGAATCAGCTGGGTGATGACCTTGATGAGGGTGGTTTTCCCAGCTCCGTTCTTACCGATGAGGCCGTAGACATCACCTTTGCGAATGCTCAGATTCACATCATTTAAGGCGTATTGTTGACCGAACTTTTTACTCAAATGGGAAATTTCTAATACTTTTTCCATGGTTTTCTCCTTCGTCCAAATGACTAGTTGTTTTCTTTACACTCTTAGTATACAGCTTGCTTTTCAAATAACTATCAAGCAATTCTCAAATATTTCTAAAAAAACGACTAACTTTTAAAAAGTTAGCCGTGACTTTAAGACTAAGTTTTCTTAGAGGCTTTCCTTAGGTGAGTACGGACGTCAGCGAACTTCAAAGAAGTTCCATGACTTAGTTTTGAACCTAAAGTTTCAAAACTCCCGAGTGCTAGAAACAATCGTGTTTCAAGCACTTTTCTCACGGCGGAAAGTTTCAGTAGATGATTGAATAATTCTAACGAATAAAATTTTTCTATATTTAACGGAATTTATTAGATTTAAGAAAGCCAAATATTATATTTGGCAAAAGAGTATGCATTTTAACAGATCGGATTCGTCCGATCTGTTTTCTTGTATGAGTGTGGTAGATACCTTAGAATAGTATCAGTTTTTCCTAGGATGTTGTAAGATCTTCGGGTTGGAGAAGGGTATAATAGAACTATCAAATCAAGTGAGGTAGAGAGATGACCGATAAACTTCAATTTCCAGATGGTTTTCAGTGTGATGATGGCTTTTGAGCAGCGTTTCACTAAGGTAATGACGGCACTTTTGTGTTTTTCTCCCACAATTGTATCCCCTTCTAGATGGCCGAATTCCGTCTTAAAATCGGGATAACTGTTTGCTCTCTCATGCAAATCTCTACAAAGAGCTTGTTTTCCACGCGTTTCTTTCTGCCATACCTACTCCCTTATTCCACAATCGTGGTCAGGCAAGAGTCTAAGTCAACTTGATCTTCGAGGACAATACAATCTCAATATTCTTGGTTTTCGTGACTATGAAAATGCTCCTCTAGACGTTCAGTTTGGTCCAAATGACTTATTAAAACCTGATACCTATATCATGGAGGTGATTAACAACCAATATTTGGATTATCTAGCACGCCTCAATGATTAAAAGAGAAATGACTATTCTTTTTTCTAGTGACTATTGAGTCAATATAAGTATTTTATAAGAGGGATTTAAGAAAAATTTTAACTTTTTCTTAATCCTTTTTAATTTTAGGAGATTATACTAGAGTCATCAAATAAAGAAAAACTCTAAGGAGAATCCTATGAAATTCAATCCAAATCAAAGATATACTCGTTGGTCTATTCGCCGTCTTAGTGTCGGTGTTGCCTCAGTTGTTGTGGCTAGTGGCTTCTTTGTCCTAGTTGGTCAGCCAAGTTCTGTACGTGCCGATGTGGTCGATCAGACCCCTGCTCAAGTTGTGCCAGATGCTACTTCGGTGAGTGAAAAGAGTGACTTACCAGTAGAACTTCTCAAAGAAGCAGTCGATACAGCTCTTCCTTCAGAACAGGTAGACTCAACACCTAAAGCAAGCCTGGATGCTACAAGCTCTCCAGAAAAAGTGAATGTAGCTGATAAAGACCAAGTGGTAGCGCCAAAAGAAGAAGTGCAAGCAAAACCAGAATCTGAGAAAGAAACAGAAGATGCGTTTAAACCTGTGACAAATCCTGCGCCTACAGTTTCTGGACAAGAGCGTGAAGCAAATGAAACTAAACCAGCAACCACCCCAGCTGAAGTGCAAAAGGGCGTGGCCGATAATACTAAAGACACAGTAGATGTTCCAGCTTCTTACTTGGACAAGGCTAATTTCCCTGGCCCATTCACAGCCGGAGTTAACCAAGTCATTCCATACGAATTCTTCGCTGGTGACGGTATGTTGACTCGTCTTATCTTGAAAGCCTCAGACCAGGCTCCATGGTCCGATAACGGATCAGCCAAAAATCCTGCTCTCCCACCAGTAGAGAAATTGGGCAAAGGTCTCTACTTCTATGAAGTGGATTTGGCAGGTACTCAAGGCAAATCTGATAAAGAGCTTCTTGACCTCTTGAAACAAAACGGAACTCAAAGTTATAAAGCTACTATCAAAGTCTACGGTGCAAAAAATGGCAAGGCAGACTTGAGCAATCTCGTAGCGACTAAAAATTTGGATGTCAATTTGAACGGCTTGACTACCCCAGCTGAAGTTCAAAAAGGCGTAGCCGACAATACTAAAGACACAGTAGATGTTCCAGCCACTTACTTGGATAAAGCGAACTTTCCAGGCCCATTCACAGCTGGTGTTAACCAAGTCATTCCATACGAATTCTTCGCTGGTGACGGTATGTTAACTCGTCTTATCTTGAAAGCATCCGACAAGGCTCCATGGTCAGACAATGGTTCAGCTAAAAATCTCGCCCTTCCACCAGTAGAAAAATTGGGCAAAGGTCTCTACTTCTATGAAGTGGATTTGGCAGGTACTCAAGGTAAATCAGATAAAGAGCTTCTTGACCTCTTGAAACAAAACGGCACTCAAAGCTATAAAGCTACTATCAAAGTGTACGGTGCAAAAGATGGCAAGGCAGACTTGAGCAATCTCGTAGCGACTAAGGATTTGGATGTCAATTTGAACGGCTTGACTACACCAGCTGAAGTGCAAAAAGGTGTGGCTGACAATACCAAAGACACAGTGGATGTCCCAGCCACTTACTTGGACAAGGCTAATTTCCCTGGCCCATTCACAGCTGGGGTCAACCAAGTCATTCCATATGAATTCTTCGCTGGTGACGGTATGTTGACTCGCCTTATCTTGAAAGCTTCTGACAAAGCTCCATGGTCAGACAATGGTTCAGCTAAAAATCCCGCCCTTCCACCAGTAGAGAAATTGGGCAAAGGCCTCTACTTCTATGAAGTGGATTTGGCTGGTACTCAAGGCAAATCAGACAAAGACTTACTTGACCTCTTGAAACAAAACGGCACTCAAAGCTATAAAGCTACTATCAAAGTCTACGGTGCAAAAAATGGCAAGGCAGACTTGAGCAATCTCGTAGCGACTAAAAATTTGGATGTCAATTTGAACGGCTTGACTACCCCAGCTGAAGTTCAAAAAGGCGTAGCCGACAATACTAAAGATACAGTGGATGTCCCAGCTACCTACTTGGACAAAGCCAACTTCCCAGGCCCATTCACAGCCGGTGTTAACCAAGTCATTCCATACGAATTCTTTGCTGGTGACGGTATGTTGACTCGCCTTATCTTGAAAGCTTCTGATAAAGCCCCATGGTCAGACAATGGCTCAGCTAAAAATCCTGCCCTTCCACCAGTAGAAAAATTGGGCAAAGGCCTCTACTTCTACGAAGTAGATTTGGCCGGTACTCAAGGCAAATCAGATAAAGAGCTTCTAGACCTTTTGAAACAAAATGGTACGCAAAGCTATAAAGCTACTATCAAAGTCTACGGTGCAAAAGATGGCAAGGCAGACTTGAGCAATCTCGTAGCGACTAAGGATTTGACAGTGAATTTGAATGGACATCAGTCTCTTGCTCCAATGCAGTCAGGCTTCGTCCCATCTTCTAATGGTTCAGCTATGCCGGCTCCAATGATGAATA
>CAUSWL010000037.1:0-12091 GCA_963535345.1 uncultured Streptococcus sp. | reverse complement strand
TTTCTCCTATATGAATATCGTTTTTGTTTACAGGGCGGATGTTCCGGTCCGCGGGGTATTTGAAAGGTTCCGGGGCCTTACAAATGGGGTAAACAATACCGTCTACTATCATACCAAATTTCACTACTAAAAGTC
This sequence comes from uncultured Streptococcus sp., assembly GCA_963535345.1. Taxonomy (GTDB): domain Bacteria; phylum Bacillota; class Bacilli; order Lactobacillales; family Streptococcaceae; genus Streptococcus. The sequence goes on along the minus strand of CAUSWL010000037.1, from coordinate 11,956 downwards.
AATAGATATGAAAAATATTTTTGCCGATTTCAGTGTTTAACATCTAGAAAAACCTCGCTTTTGCGAGGCTTTCCTATTTATAAGCTAAGGCACGTTTAAAGGTTTTCCAGATTCCCAAATCATCTGTTTGAAGGACTAGACTAGCATACATGCGTCCGATAAAGGCTGTTGCAGTGACTGCAAAAACAACCGTTATGGCAAGCGAAATCCAAGCTTCCAGACCACTGGCATACCCATTTATAGCTCTAAATGGCATAAAGAAGGTCGAGATGAAAGGAATATAGGAACCAATTTTCAGAACTAAATTGTCCCCAGCAGCACCTAGAGAGGTCACACCGACAAATCCTGCTATAATCAAGATCATCAATGGCGACAAGGCCTTTCCTGAATCCTCAGGGCGAGAAACCATAGAGCCTAGGAAGGCTGCTAAAACAACGTACATAAAGAGACTAACCAAGACAAACAATAAGGTATTGAGCGAGAAGGCCTCTCCTAGATGATTTAAAATTCCAGATTGTGCCAAGATAGGGATATCTTTAAAGAGCAGAATAGCAGCCAGCCCACCCACGACGTAAATGCCAATATGGGTCAAAATCACAAGAAGCAAGGCAATCATGCGAGCGTAGAAATAATGACTTGCTCGGATACTAGAGAAGACCACCTCCATGATTTTGGTTCCTTTCTCGCTAGCCACTTCCTGAGCAGTGACACTAGCATAGGTAATCAAAATCATATAAAGGAAGAAACCAAGCCCTGCGGCCGCAATGGTTTGAACAATTTTTTTGTTTTCCTTAGATTCATCAATCTTCTCAGTAAAATCAACGGTTTGATTCAGACGTTTTTCCTGTTCTTGAGACAAATTGGCTGCCGAACGATTGAGTTGGTATTGCAGTTCGTTGAACTTATTGGTTACTGCTAGTTTGATGCCTGTTTCAAGAGAAGTTTCACCATGATAGACGGCCTTGAGGACACTGTCCTCTTGGTCAATGGTTAGGTAACCCTTGATTTTCTCATCTTTGATAGCAGCCTGGGCACTGGCTTCATCCTTATAATCAAAGTTGATACCATTGGTACCCTTGAGCCCATCTTCCACAGGTGGCACAGTTGTTACTACTGCTATCTTACTATTCTTGGCCATAGAAGACCCTTGGAGATAACCAATTCCTACAGATAAGGCTAAAAAGAGGAACGGCGAAATCACCATAAAGAAGAAACTCCACGACTTGACATGTCGAAGATAGGTTTCCTTGATTACAACCCACATATTTCTCATACTTCCACCCCTGATTCTAGTTTAAAGATTTCATCGATTGTTGGCGCTTGTTGGTCAAAGGTCGCGATGTATTGACCTTGAGTGAGGATTGGGAAGAGTTCTCTTCCAGCACTCTCATCATCTAGGATCAATTTCCAACTGCCTTGCTTGGTCAAGCTCACCTGTTTGACATGAGGAAGATTTTCCAATTCTTCCTTGCTTCGTTCACTTGAAACAAAGAGACGCGTTTTCCCGTATTGATTGCGGACATCCTGTACCGGTCCATGCAAGACCACACGTCCATCTCGAATCATGAGAATATCGTCACAAAGCTCCTCGACGTTGGTCATGACATGATCAGAAAAGATAATGGTTGCTCCGCGCTCTTTTTCCTGAAAAATAACTTGCTTGAGCAATTCTGTATTGACTGGGTCCAATCCACTGAAAGGCTCATCCAAGATAATCAAGTCTGGTTCATGAATCAGAGTAATGATGAGCTGAATCTTCTGTTGATTTCCTTTTGACAGACTCTTGATTTTATCTGTCAGCTTCCCTTTCACTTCCAACCTCTTCATCCATTGAGGGAGTTTTTCCTTGATTTCCTTAGCATCCATGCCCTTTAGAGTCGCCAAGTAACGAACTTGTTCAAGGACTGTCAATTTAGGCATGAGACTGCGTTCTTCAGGCAGATAGCCAATCCGAGCGTAGGTCTCTTGACGAATATCCTGACCATCTAGACTGATTTCTCCTTGATATTCTAAAAACTTCAAAATACTGTGGAAAATTGTTGTCTTCCCAGCACCGTTTTTCCCGACTAGTCCCAAAATACGACCTGGTCGCGCTTGAAAGTCAATACCAAACAAAACTTGCTTGGGTCCAAAACTTTTCTCTAGACTTCTTACTTCTAGCATCTTTCACCTCCGAAATGTCTTGCACTCATTATACTCCTTTTTGATAGCCTTTACAATGATTTCTGTCCATTTTTATCATCCTCATTTTAGTAAAAAATCTTGGGGTACTTTGAGTTATGAGTACATTATACAGTGTAAACTCCAATTTATCTTCTCTGTTCCTCAACTGTCTATTTTTGATCCTGAATTGTTATTTGAAAAGCAAAAATCCACCCCAAAGGATGGATTGATGATTTAACGCACTTCTGCATTCACTTTTTCTTCGAGAGACGCTTGGATTTTTTCCATATAGCGTGCGACTTCTTCGTCTGTTAAGCTATCTTCTGGATTTTGGAAAGTCAAGCTATAGGCCATTGACTTCATACCAAGTCCCAATTTCTCACCTGAGAAGACGTCAAAGAGTTTGATATCTGTCAAACGTTTCACGCCGGCAGCTTGGATAGCATCCACAACTTCTTTGTGAGTCACTTCTGCCTTGAGGAGAAGGGCAACGTCACGGCTGACTGCTGGGAATTTAGTAATTTCCACAAATGGAGTAGCTGGTTGAAGGGCAGTTTCGATAGCTGAAAGGTTAAGCTCTGCTACATACGTTTCTGGAATATCGTAAGCCTTAGCAGTAACTGGATGTACTTGGCCAAGAAAACCAAGAACTTGGTTACCTAGTGAAATCATAGCGGTACGACCTGGATGAAGGCTAGCGATTTCAGATGTTGCTGTATAAGTTACTTGGAGTCCCAAACGAGCAAAGAGGGCTTCAAGGATTCCCTTAGCATAGAAGAAATCAACTGGAACTGCTGCTGTTTGGAAATCTTTTTCAGCAACCAAGCCTGTCAAGGCAAAGGCAAAGCTGTTGATCTCATTTGGAAGTTCTTCTTTTGGATTGCCAGTTTGTTCAAAGACTTTTCCAATCTCGTAAAGAGCCAAGTTTTTGTTCTTACGAGCCACGTTGTAGGCAACGGTATCAAGGATACCTGAGACCATATTTTGACGGAGGACAGAACGGTCCACTGTCATTGGCCACATGAGTTCTGTAAGGTTACTTGGTTGAGCTGTGAACTCAACTGCTTTTTCAGGTGTTGTAAGAGCGTAGGTGATGATTTCTGTCAAACCGGCTCCTTCAGCGATCGTACGAACTTGACGGCGCAATTTTTGTGTCGCAGTCAATTCACCTGCTGTACCATCGTCTTTTGGAAGACTGGTTGGCAAACGGTCATATCCATAGATACGAGCGATTTCTTCAAAGAGATCTGCTTCGATAGTGATATCCCAACGACGACGTGGGACGCTGACTGTAAAGCTTTCTGCATTGCCAGAAAGGCCAAAGCCAAGACGACGGAAGACATCTTCCACATCAGCATAGGAAAGTTCTGTACCAAGGACGCGGTTAACATCTGCAAGAGTCGAAGAAACTTCCACATCTGAAGTATCAAGCTCTCCTGCTGAAACGATGCCCTTACGCACTGTCGCACCTGCAAGATCAGCAATCATGCTAGCCGCCGCATCAAGGGCTTCGTTAACAGTTGCCACATTGATGCCTTTTTCAAAGCGAGAAGACGACTCAGAACGAAGGTTGAGGCGTCCGCTAGTCTTGCGAATCGATTTGCCATTGAAAACAGCCGCTTCAAGGACAACACGACTAGATTTCTCAGAGATTTCTGTTGCTTGACCGCCCATGACACCTGCAAGGGCTACTGGTTTGTCAGCGACAGTGATGATTAAGTCATTTGTTTCCAAGTCACGTTCTTCACCATCCAAGGTCACCAATTTTTCACCAGCACGCGCTTCACGCACACGAATCTCGCTTCCTTCAAAGGTATCCAAGTCAAAGGCATGCATCGGTTGACCAAAGTAAAGCAGGATGTAGTTGGTTACGTCAACTACGTTATTGATCGGACGAATCCCTTCGTTCATAAGAAGGTTTTGCAACCATTGTGGACTTGGTGCGATGGTTGCATTGTCCAAGATACGGGCTGCATAGTAAGGCGCCTTGTCGGTATCGATACTTACAGAAAGTGCATCTGCTGCAGCTTCATTTGTTTCTGTTAAACTGAATTCTTTAAAGTTGACTGCCTTGTCATAGATGGCTGCCACTTCATGAGCCACCCCACGCATAGATAGAGCGTCTGCACGGTTTGGCGTGATAGAAAGTTCGATGATTTCGTCATCCAAGTCTAGGTAAGAGAAAACTTCATCCCCAGGAACAGCATCTTGAGGCAATATTTGGATTCCATCTGCGAATTCCTTCGGTACGACCGAGTCAGAAATACCTAGTTCACCAAGCGAACAGATCATTCCAAGTGACTCTAAACCACGGATTTTCCCTTTTTTAATCTTGTAATTATCAGCAATACGAGCTCCTGGAAGAGCCACCATAACCTTAATACCAGCACGCACATTCGGTGCACCACAAACGATTTGACGTGCTTCTTCTTCGCCAACGTTAACCTGACAAACATGGAGGTGAGTTTCTGGCACATCTTCGCAAGACAAGACCTCACCGACGACAATTTTTGAGAGACCAGCAGCCGGTGATTCGACACCTTCGACCTCGATCCCTGTAGTTGACATTTTTTCAGCCAACTCTTGTGATGGCACATCAATGTCCACCAATTCTTTTAACCATTTATAAGATACAAGCATAATTCTGATTGTAAGAACCCACAAGTAAGTTCTTTTCAATTCCTTTCTTTTTCTTCGAGTCAGTCCTCACCATTCTCATCAAGAGAAAATGACTAGGACTGTATAGGACTGTGTTTCAGGTTTCAATCTTATTTAAACTGTTCTGAGAAGCGGACATCTCCTTGGTAGAATCCACGGATATCGTTGATTCCGTAACGGAGCATAGCTACACGCTCTTGTCCAAGACCAAAGGCAAATCCAGAGTAAACAGTCGCATCGATACCACTCATTTCAAGGACACGTGGGTGAACCATACCGGCACCCATAATCTCGATCCAACCTGTTTTCTTACATACGTTACAGCCTTCTCCACCACACTTGAAGCAAGAAACATCCACCTCAACAGATGGCTCTGTGAATGGGAAGTAAGATGGACGCAGACGGATCTGACGCTCTTCACCGAACATTTTTTGGACAATCAACTGAAGCGTTCCTTGAAGGTCTGCCATAGAGATGTTTTTCCCAACAACCAAGCCTTCGATTTGGTGGAATTGGTGACTGTGGGTTGCATCGTCCGTATCACGACGGAACACACGCCCCGGTGAGATCATTTTCAAAGGACCTTTTGAAAAATCATGAGCGTCCATGGCACGCGCCTGAACTGGAGACGTGTGAGTACGAAGCAAGATTTCTTCTGTGATGTAGAAAGTATCCTGCATATCGCGAGCTGGGTGATCTTTTGGGAGGTTCATACGCTCGAAGTTATAGTAGTCTTGCTCCACTTCAAAACCATCCACGACTTGGTAACCCATCCCAATGAAAATATCTTCGATTTCTTCACTGGTTTGTGTGAGAACATGACGGTGACCAGTCGCAACTGGGCGACCTGGAAGTGTCACATCGATGCTCTCACTTGCTAGTTGAGCTTCTACTTTCTTTTCTTCCAAGAGCTTAACCGTTTCTTCAAAGGCCGCTGTCAAGATATCACGCGCTTCATTGACATGTTTCCCGATGATTGGGCGCATCTCAGCAGAGACATCTTTCATCCCTTTGAGGATTTCCGTAAGCGACCCTTTTTTACCAAGGACAGAGACACGCAAGTCTTGCATCTCTTTTTCATTTTCAGCAGTAATCTGCTTCAAGCTAGCCAGCGTTTCTTCACGAAGCGCTTTTAATTGTTCTTCAATAGTTGACATAATTCCTCCATCAGTCTCTCGTAGATAAAAAGAAAACCACATGCCAAAAACTCCACTCGGAGCGTTGACACGCGGTACCATCCGTTTTCATCTGACAAGTCAGACCTTCATTTCTAAATCCATGCGCAAGTGAATTCACCCAGCTTTCATATAGAGAGCTTGCAGTCACGGCTCTCCTCCCTGATATACTTCCCTTGAGTTACTAGTCTTGCAGATTTCTATTCAATTACTACTTAGTTTATCAGATTTTTACCATTCTTGCAAGACCTATCTCACTTCTGCTTGCCTTTAAATCGCCATTGGAAGCGAAGCTTGTCATAGAAAGGAAATTCGATAAACAAGACTCCCAAGCCCACACAGAAACTGGCAAGAACATCTGATGGGTAGTGAACTCCCAGATAGACCCGAGATAGCAACACACTGACTAGGTAGAAGCCAAGGACGATTTGCACAATTTTTCTCCAAACCGGATCTTTAATCCGTTGACTGAGAATGACAATCAAAGTCCCTACCATCAGCGTCACTGCCAGAGAATGCCCGCTTGGGAAGGAAAATCCCTTCTCCTCTACCAAGTGTAAGATAGCTGGTCGTGGGCGCTGGTAAATATTTTTAAAGGTCACAATCAAAAGACCGGCTAAGGCTAGATTGCCCGCCATGAAGTAGCTTTCTATCTTCCACTGCTTACGATAAAAGATAAAGGCTGCGATGGCAACCCAGGTAATGATTACTGGGATATCAATCAAATGCGTAAGGGCACGGAACAGAACCGTTAAATAATCTGGCAAGTCCCCACGAAGGGCAGTCTGAAGCGGTTGATCAAAACCGACCAGCGTTTCAGGATAGAACTTAACCATATAGCCAAGAAGGACGAAAAGTAAAAGGGCAAAACTGCCCTTCATTAAAAATGTTTGTTTATCTCTCATAATGTTTTAAGGTTGGTTTCAAGAGAACATACAACAACCAGAATGAAACGGAAAAGATTACACCCTCAATCAAGTTAAAAGGTAATACCATGGTCATTAGGTAGTTGGAAAGTCCCAAAATTTTTCCAATATCAAAGTTAGCAAACTTAGCGTACAAAGGAACAGCATAAACATAGTTGAGAACCAACATAGCCACGGTTAAACCAATAGTCCCAGCTAGAGAGCCTAGTAGGAAACGAAGGGTTGTCCGTTCCTTTTTCCAAATCAAAGCAAATACGATGACAAAAACTCCCAAAGCTACGATATTCATTGGCAAACCAATGTAAGTATTCACTCCCTGACTGTTAAGAAGCAGTTTCAAGAGTGAGCGAAGCAAGAGAACTCCTAGAGCAGCAGGCAAATCCATGACCACTAAGCCCACAAGGACTGGCAAGATACTAAATTCGATCTTGAGGAAGGACGCCGCTGGTAAAAGCGGAAAGTCAAAGTACATCAGCACAAATGAGATGGCTGATAGAATCGCAATGGTCGAAAGTCGACGTGTGTTTGTCATAACAGGTTCCTCCAATTTTCTATAAAATCAGAAGAAGTTGGAAAGGATTCCTCTATCTATTCTCACTTTTTATATCCCAAAAGTTCCCTCTAACTCCGTTGAGCAAGCGGTTACAGTTTGGCTATAAATCTATCAGAACAGACAAAGCTATTCTTTCGTCTTCTCCCATCCAGACTATACTGTCGGTTGTGGAATCTCACCACATCAGCTTGCGCTCGCGGACTTATTTGGCTAAAATAGCTAGTCAAATTTACCGCCGGTCGGGAATTTCACCCTGCCCTGAAGACTCTTTTATCATAACAAAAAACGCTTGCAAGCGCAAGCATTTTGTTCATTTTCATTTTCATTTTCATTTTTTATTTCAATTTATCCACCTCATAGGTATGAACAAGCTCAAGACCTGCAAAGTTCTGCTGGCGGAGAGCCTCATAGACAATCATGCAGACGGTATTAGACACATTGAGACTGCGGACATGTTCATCATTCATGGGAATACGGAGAGCTTTCTCAGGATGTTCTCGCATAAAGTTCTCAGGCAAGCCCTTGTCTTCACGTCCAAAAAGAAAATAATGGTCCTCGTCAGTCGATAAATCCACCTCAGAATAGACTTTTTCCGCGAATTTCGAAATCAGATAGAGTTTGCCCTGCATCTGAGACATGAAATCCTCCAAACTCTCGTAAAAATAAATCTCTAGTTTATCCCAATAATCCAATCCAGCTCTCTTCATCTTGCGGTCATCAATAGGAAAGCCCATAGGCTTGATGATGTGGAGGGGAGAATTGGTCGCAGCGCAAGTACGCGCGATATTGCCTGTATTTTGTGGAATTTGTGGTTCAAATAATACAATGTGATTTGTCATGACTTGCTTCCTTTCACCATTGCAAAAAAATAGCCACACTGCCCGGAGTCAAGCTCAGCAAACAGCGTGGTTAAGGCGTCGTTAACTTACCTCACAACAGGTTTGAAGTAAATCAGCGAAACTACTTCCTTAGTATAACACTTTCAGAATCATTGTCAATAGAAACGACTTGATTTTTTTACTTTTTTTGATGATATTTTCATGTTTGGTCATTCCTTTCTGAAAAGGTATGGTAAAAGAGCCAAATCACTTCAAATCAGAGACATTGTTATAGAAGTTAAGCAAATGTATCTTCAAAACTTGAAAAAAGCCTTTCTTCCCCTAAAAATCGCCTTAGAAAGTGCATTTTTTGCTAAAAAAGGGTATGATAGTTACATCATGAAAAAGTAGGTTTTTTATATGAAAATTGTCCTTGTTGGTGGAGGGAAAGTTGGTTTCGCCCTCTGTCGTTCACTGGTTGCAGAAAACCATGACGTTGTCCTCATCGAACAAGATGAGGCTGTCCTCAATCACATTGTCAGTCGCTATGATATCATAGGTCTCCTTGGAAATGGTGCTGACTTTGCCATCTTAGAGCAAGCCGGTGTTCAAGAGTGCGATATCTTTATCGCCCTAACCGAACACGATGAAGTGAATATGATTTCAGCGGTACTTGCTAAAAAAATGGGCGCTAAAGAAACCATCGTTCGGGTGCGAAATCCTGAATACTCTAATGCCTATTTTAAAGAGAAAAATATTCTTGGATTTTCACTTATTGTTAATCCAGAGCTCCTGGCAGCGCGTGCGATCTCAAATATCATTGATTTCCCTAATGCCCTCTCTGTCGAACGATTTGCTGGAGGTCGGGTCAGTCTCATGGAATTTGTTGTCAAGGACTCTAGCGGTCTTTGTCAAATGCCAATCTCAGACTTTCGTAAAAAATTTGGTAACATCATTGTCTGTGCTATGGAGAGGGATCATCAACTGATGATTCCAAGCGGTAATGTTATTATCCAAGACAAGGATAGGATTTTTGTTACGGGAAATCGTGTAGATATGATGCTTTTCCATAACTATTTTAAATCTCGTGCAGTGAAAAGCTTACTTATCGTTGGAGCTGGAAAGATCGCTTATTATCTGCTTGGCATTTTAAAAGACAGTCGCATTGATACCAAGGTCATCGAGATTAATCCTGAAAGAGCTCGTTTCTTCAGTGAAAAGTTCCCCAATCTCTATATTGTCCAAGGAGATGGAACTGCAAAAGACATTTTGCTGGAAGAAAGTGCTCCCCACTATGATGCAGTCGCAACCTTGACTGGAGTTGATGAGGAAAATATCATCACTTCTATGTTTCTTGACCGTGTTGGTGTCCGTAAGAATATCACCAAGGTCAACCGAACAAGCCTTCTAGAGATTATCCACGCACCTGATTTTTCAAGTATCATCACACCAAAAAGCATCGCAGTGGATACCATTATGCACTTTATCCGCGGTCGAGTAAACGCTCAGTACTCAGACCTTCAAGCCATGCACCATCTAGCAAACGGTCAAATTGAAACTCTCCAATTCCAAATCAAGGAAGCTAATAAAATGACTGCCAAACCTCTATCACAGTTGAAATTAAAAAAAGGGGTTCTCATCGCAGCCATTATCCGAAAAGGAAAAACAATCTTCCCTACTGGAGAGGATATGCTTGAGGTGGGAGACAAGTTACTCGTGACGACCTTATTGCCAAATATCACCAAAATTTATGATTTGATTGAGAGGTAAAAAATGAATAAAAGTATGATTCGTTACCTCCTCTCAAAACTTCTCTTGATTGAGGCTGTTCTTCTCCTAGTTCCTGTTAGTGTAGCGATCTATTACCAAGAATCCAGTCAAGTATTTATCGCTCTCTTTTCTACGATTGGAATTTTAGTCCTTCTCGGTGGTCTAGGCGTTTTACGGAAACCTAAAAATCAACGGATTTATGCCAAGGAAGGGGTCTTAATTGTTGCCCTCTGTTGGATTCTATGGTCTTTCTTTGGCGGCCTCCCCTTTGTCTTTTCAGGACAAATCCCCAGCGTCATCGATGCCTTCTTTGAAATCAGTTCTGGATTTACAACTACAGGAGCAACTATCCTGAACGATGTTTCCGTTCTCACTCGTTCCCTCCTCTTCTGGCGAAGTTTCACCCACTTGATCGGAGGGATGGGGGTACTCGTCTTTGCGCTTGCCATTATGGACAATGCCAAGAATAGTCACTTGGAGGTGATGAAGGCTGAGGTTCCTGGACCTGTCTTTGGTAAGGTCGTATCCAAACTAAAAAACACTGCCCAGATTCTCTATCTGCTTTATCTGGCTCTCTTCTCCCTTTTTGTGGTTAGCTACTACCTAGCAGGCATGCCTCTCTATGATAGTTTTGTCATCGCTATGGGAACAGCGGGAACTGGGGGCTTTACCGTCTATAACGACGGAATTGCCCACTACGGTAGCTCACTCATCACCTATCTCGTTAGTATCGGAGTTCTGGTTTTTGGGGTTAACTTCAATCTCTACTACTACCTCATGCTCCGTCGGGTTAAGGCCTTCTTTGGAGATGAAGAACTACGAGCATATATCATCATTGTCCTAGTTTCTACTGGCTTGATTACGCTTAATACGCTCCACCTCTACCAAGGGGGTTCTAAAAGTGTTGAAATGGCCTTCTTTCAGGTTTCCAATATCATCACGACAACAGGTTTTGGATACGGAGATATTACCAACTGGCCCCTTTTCTCCCAGTTTATCCTCCTCTTCCTCATGGCAATCGGTGGCTCAGCTGGGTCAACAGCAGGTGGTCTCAAAATTATCCGTGGACTGATCCTCACAAAAATTGCTAAAAATCAAATTTTGTCCATCTTATCTCCTCACCGTGTCTTGACTCTCCATGTCAATAAAACGGTGATTGATAAGGATACCCAACACAAGATTCTCAAGTATTTTGTGATTTATGCTATGATTTTATTGTCACTCATCTTTATCATCAGCCTAGACAGCAATGATTTTCTAGTCGTGACCAGTGCTGTCTTCAGCTGTTTTAACAATATCGGACCTATTCTAGGTACAACCTCGAGTTTTGCCATCTTTAGTCCCATCTCTAAAATCCTCCTCTCCTTTGCAATGATTGCAGGTCGTTTAGAGATATACCCAATTTTGCTACTCTTTATGAAACGTACCTGGTCTAAACGCTAATGATAATACAATTCCCCTTTTACAAGCTAGTAGAAGGGGAATTTTTCTATTAAAAATGAGAAGACCTTTCGGTCCTCTCCTAGTCTGTTTATTTTTTAAGAGCTTTCTTGTAACGAGCAAGTTCTGCTTGATTGGCCCAAACATAGTGACCTGGACGAATTTCTACCATAGATGGCTTATCTGTCTCATAGTCATGTTGGTCAGGATCGTAAACTTTCAAGACCTTCTTGCGTTCCAAGATTGGATCTGGAATCGGTACAGCAGATAGAAGTGCTTGAGTGTATGGATGGACAGGATTGTTAAACAACTCCTCTGTCTCCGCCACTTCGACGATAACTCCCTTATAGATAACTGCGATACGATCTGAGATAAAGCGAACAACTGACAAGTCATGCGCGATAAAGAGATAAGTCAAGCCCAACTCTTTTTGGAACTTCTTGAGCAAGTTCA